>NZ_JAPWHT010000113.1:0-25787 GCF_027270795.1 Streptomyces sp. ActVer | reverse complement strand
GCTGCTGGAGCGGGAACGGCATGTGGCCGAGGCGCACGGAGAGCCCGGGCCGGCAGCGACCGAAGCGACCGAACCCGCTGAACAACCCGGGCGAACAACCGTGAACAACTCCAGCACCAGCATCTGGACGCCGCCACCGCCGGGCGACCGCCGCGAACAACTCCCCGACGAAATCCTCACGCTGATCAGCCTGCCCGACTACGTATCCACCGCCTGCGAGACGGCCCTGCGCCTCGAAGACGCCGCCATCAAGGCCGCCCGAGAGGAGCGCGACCAGGACGTCAACCGGCTCATGGGATGGGCGTCCCGCCTCCATCAGCGCTGCCGGATCAACAACAAGTTCACCGGCGTCTCCTGCTCCTGCAACCGCCACCGACAGGACACCCGATGAAGTACCTCCTGCAGGTCGCTCTCCGCTACCTGTCCACGCAGCCCATGCCGGCCCGCTGCCACGACTGCGGCCGGTTCATTTTCGGCAGCTCCGCAGGCGACATCAGCAGCCTGAACGGGCCGATCCGGCGATGGTGCCTCGACTGCCTGCGATGACGCAGCGTGGCACGGTGACGCCCCCGCAGCCAGACGACCGCGGGGGCGTTCAAAGATCGGGCTAGCGAACGGTGATCTTCCTGCTGTCGTCGAAGACGTAGGCGTCCTCTTCGCTTCGGGCGTCGGTGGCGACGAAGCAGCCGCCGGCCGGGGAGAGTTCGGTGCTGGTGACGGTCTCGGTGCGGCCGTTGATGGTGATCTGGTCTCCGGGGCGGAGCTGGCAGGCAAGCTTTTCCACGGCGTTCTCCTGGTCAGCTGGCGTGGATGGGGACGATCTCGTTGGGCTTGAGCAGGTATGGGTCGGACGGGTCGTCGGGTACGTAGACGTGGATGTAGGTGCCGGCGTCCTCGACGCGGGTGACGATCTCGGGGCGCCCGCAGAGGGTGATGTTGTCGCCGGGCTTCAACTGGCTGGCGGTGGTGTGGGTGGTCATTTGGTCTCCCCTGTTCGGCGCTCCCTGACCCCTTGAATGTAAGGGCTACCCCTTGCAGTGTCAAGCCCACCCCTTACACTGGTCTCATGACCACGCCGCCGAGCCCCTTCGAAGCCCTCAAAAACCTCGCGGAACAAGGCGACGCCACCCAGCGCGCCAAAGACGTAGGCGCCGCACTCAACACCGTGCCCGACCTGCAACGCTGGCTCCGCGAAATCAGGCAGCACGCCGTCCAAGAGATGCACCAAGACGGACTCACCTACGACCAGATCGGCACAGAACTCGGCATGCACCGCGTCCGCGCCCACCAAATCGCCGAAGGGCGCACCACCGGCAAGCGGGCCAAGGCCGAAGGCGAACCGGTGACAGAAGAGGCGTGACGCACACGGAAGCGCCCCGCAGTCAGATGACCGCGGGGCGCTTCCGCTGTCGGTCTACGCGAACACGTAGTACTCGGCCAGGCAGATCGCCGACGCGTTGTACACCGCCAACTCCACCCGGTATTCCGCCACTTGCCGCTGCATCACCGCACCCCACACCAGGCCGGCCACCGCAATGCCCACTCCGGCCAGCGCCGCCCCCGACACTGCGATCGCAATCCCGGCGATCACCGCAACCAGCGCCACGACCGGCTGCACCGACGGCTCATCCGGCGGCCCGAACCGGCGCCGGTTCGGCGACTCCGCCGGGAGGTCCTCCCAGTAGCCGCGCAGCTTCTGCACGTGCGGCGACTTGCACTTCGGACACGTCACTGTGACCCCCAAGGTCCCGAACCGAATGGCGGCACTGTGGCCAGTCGGGGGAGCAGCGGCAACGGCTACCGGCGAGTGTGTGAGCGGGGGCACAACCCAGGCGCGGCAAGGGCCCCACCTGCAACGGGTGAGACGCATGCGTGCACGTCAGAACACGGAACGCAACGAAGGCCCCGCCCGATCGGGCGGGGCCTACTGGTGCGCTCAGGGTCGGCCTACACAGCAGGCTGCCCGCTACCCGGGCACATCTCACGACTGCCTTGCGGCTGATGCGGCGCCATGGGCTGGCCAGGCTCCGCACCGCCATAGGCGCCACAGACCGGACACGAGGCCGAACACTGAGCAGGATCGACGTGATCACGCATGAGGGCTCCCTCTATCGGCGGGTGATTCGCCGTGCACCTCACCCTGCGGCAGCCAGAAGGGAGCAGGGAGGGGCTCAGAGCAGGCGCACGAAAGCGCGCTCCCCGTTGCGGAAGAACACCGTCAGCCCCGGATCGGTCTGCTTCTTGCGCGTCGACCACACCTCAAGCCGCTCCGTATCAGCAGGCTCCGCAGCACCGATCACCCCAGCCAGCCACGCATCCGGAGCGCCATCAGCCGGGGCTGCTGTGTAGGCAGGCGGGCCAGCCGTTACGGGCGCTGTAGGCGTGTCGTGCTTTGCACCGTTCGCCAGCTGGCCAATCACCTGCCACTTAAATTCACGGCCGCCAGAGGTGACGGTCAAGGCATACGGGTACCGGCCGCTTTCGGTGACGCTGACCGCCTGCACACCTGGCGTGCTCTTTAGTGCCTCAATGAGGTAGTCGCGGTATTCCTTAGGACGCACAGGTGATCGTTTCCTATCGTAGATGGGGAGCATCGCTGGCAGTTGACTGCTCCCTGCCTGAAGGAATGGCAAATCGCCCTTCAGGGCTTACGAGGATTTCTGGCTCAGGCCGCCTCGGGGGCTGCGCCCCCGATGGTCTTACGCCTTCGACGCCAGCCGGGGTCAGACCCGCCCGGACGAGCATCACACGGGCGGAGTTCTTGTCCCTGGGGGACACGGCTCCGCACACGGTGCATGCGTAGGTTCGTTCAGAGAGGGGCAGTGCGTGCTTGGTTCTCGCTCCGCACTGTGCGCAGTCCATGGTGGTGTGCGCGGGGTGTACGAGGTGCAGTTCACGGCCATGCTTGCGGGCCAGATGGATCAGCGCCTGCTTGGTCGCGCCGATGGCGGCGTCGGCGGCCTTGCGAGCCATGGTGGACTTCGCGAGGAACTTCGGACGGAAGTCCTCAACGGCCAGCGCATCATGATCACGGACAACCGACTTGGCCCACTTATGGGCGGTGTCCTCGCGCTGGCGGGCAACCTTCTTGTGGAGCTTGGCCGTCTGCCGCTTCGCTTCGCGGTAGCCCTTCGATCCGGCCTGCCCGTGGGCGGGGCGGCGGCGGGCCATCATCCGCTGGTAGCGGGCGAGGCGCTGCGCGGCGGTCTTCCCGTGCTGGGCGTGGGGCAGGTCGTGGGAGTCGCTGGTGGTGGTGGCGGTCTCCTTTACGCCCCAGTCGATGCCGATCACCGCGCCCGTGGCGGGCAGCGTCTCGGTGGTGGTGGCGACGACGAACGAGGCGTACCAGTGGCCGAGGCTGTCGCGGTACACGCGGACCGAGGACGGCGGCTTGGGCAGCTCACGGGACCACACCACGGTCAGGGCGACGCCTCCGGCGAGGTACAGTCGCCCATCCTTCAGGCGGAAACCTCGGCGGGTGTAGTTCAGTGACGGATCGGCGGCGCACTTCTTCTTGTACTTCGGCATCCCGGCGCGTTGACGCAGAGGCAGGCAGCTTTTGATGTCCTTCAGAGCCTTGGCGCGGGACTTGGCGAAGTCGCGGATGGTCTGCTGCTGCGGCACTGAACTGCCCTCACGGAGCCATGCGTTCGCGGTGCGGGCGTCGGTCAGCATCTTGTCCAGACGTGCCGGTCCGCACTTCTCGTCCTCGACGTGGGCCTTCTTCGACCGGGCGCAGCATTCGTTCCAGATCCACCGGCACCGTGCCCACTCTGCGTCCAGGGCGGTGCGGGCGGTCGACGACACGCGCAACCGGTAGGTATACCGGGCGTGCCCGGCGTCCTCACCTCCATGCTGCGTCGTCATGGTGTCACCATACCACCACGACACTGTCGTGATGCACCTATCATGAAGTCATGGATGAGACAGCACGCATCACCCTCCGCCTTCCCATCGACCTCCACGAGTGGCTGGTCGATCAGGCCAAGTCCGTCCGTAGGTCCCTCAACTCCGAGATCGTCTACCGGCTGGAGGTCGAGCGCGACGCTGCTGCGGCAGACGCCGAATCGCCCTAGCGGCGATTCGCCTCTCCTTATCCTGCTCCGCAGGGGTCCGATTCCTCCCCGACCTGAAGGCCGGGGCATCCTCGGAGGTACCCGGTGAATGAGCGAGAATCGACGGCTATTCAGGAACTCGGCTGTACTTGGCGATCGCTGCCTTGTTCGTGGACGCGTCTTGAAGGCGCAGTTCCCATGGTCCGGTGTTGACATCCATGTCCTTGCCGAAGCCGATCCACTTGCCGGCCATGCGGGTTCCGGTCGGCTCGACGAGCATCTGGATGGCGCCGTGGTAGCGAGCCCCCCGGTAGTAGCCGTCTGTCGCGGTCTGCTCCACCCATGTTCCGGTGATGACGTTGCCGTCGACGGTGAGGTCCATGGTGAGCGGCGAGTTGGGATTCGAGGACGCGCCCGGAAGGGAGCGCACGGTGAGCCGGTTCCCATGCTGGAGCAATACGACGTGGTGCAGTCCGACGAAGCTGCCGTCCCGACCGCTGGAGAAGTACTCGTACTTCGATAGCCAGACGCCCGCGTAACTGGCGCGGGGAGATGCCTGGGGAGTTGATCCGGGGGCCGGGGCAGCGATGCCCTCAGGCGACATGTGTACGTCATGCCCGCCAGCGCCGTCTTCGGTGATGCGGGCCATGACCGGGGAGGCGAAGCCGAGAGCGTCGATCGGCATTCCGGTGATCGCTTCGAGGGCTCGCGCGTAGCGGGGGCTAGGTACGGCGATGGCTCCGGATTCCCAGCGCTGGATAAGGCGCTTGCTGGCATCGACGCGGAACCCGGCTCGCACCCCGGCGTTCCGGAGCGCTTCGGCGAAATCGTCCTGACTCAGGAGCATGGCGATGCGCACTGCTCGGAGCGTGGTGTTGGGCTGGGTCATGTCTAAACGGTAGCGGCATGACGCCACGATGTCGCCTCAGATGCCGTCGCGGGGGATTGCCTGAGCCTGTCAGCGTGTAGCCATGACAGGTCACCGACCATGCTCGGCGTCGCCGCCATCGCCTTCTTTATTCGCGGGGCGGGGCGGCAGTTCGTCCGTCTCTCCGACCAGCCAGCGCAGGAACGCGTTGATGTGCCTGTTCATGTCGGAATCGACCTCGGCCACGGCGGCCTGGGCCTGCTCGTACAGCTCCGGACTGTCGGGGCGGTACGTGCGGGCTCTCTTGAGGTGGATTCCGGCTGGCATGCAGGAATCTTCGCACAGTGGATTGCCACGGTCTAGAGAAGGCGCTACGTTAGTGGAGTGCCACTCGGAACCGCTCCACCGGTTCGGATGGGACACCTGTGCCGCTCCACCGGCACTCATAAACGAAGACGGCCCCAACCGAGGGACTCCACTCCCTGGCCAGGGCCTAACCAATCAGGATCTGTGAAGGGACCCCTGAATGGCTACGCAAGAGCTTACCGGTGCGTCGCACGCCGATGGTGCGGCGGCCACCGTCCACCCCTTCCCGGTCATTGCGCCGGGCCATCACCTCGCCCCGGTGGCGATCGGCGCCCCTGGCCCCGAGCAGCGGATCGTATTCGTGCCGGATCCCGACTGGTGCGCGACCAACCACGTCGCCAGCTGGGTGCACTTCATCGAGGACGTCGACCACACCGGAGACGAGTTCGCCGTCCACATCCCCTCGTTCCTGAACGTGGGCAAGTCGGCCTACACGCTCACTGCGACTGTCGGTTGCGACTCGATGTCCACCGACCCGCAGATGCGTGCGGCGCACGTCATCGTGGGCGACGAGGGAAGCGTGGACGCCTACCTCACGCCCGACATGGCCGACGTTACGGCTGTCGACCTGGAGCGACTGGCGGCGAAGATCCGAGAGGCCGCCCGTACTGCCCGTCTGCACAACCAGCACGAGGCCACGCAGGCGGTGACGGCATGAGCACCGCAGCCCGCACCCCCACTCTGGCCGAGATGGCTGCCGATTACCGGTCGCATGCGGCGCATGCCGCGAAGTTGGCGGCGAAGGCGGCTTCCGGTGAGGGTCTGCCTGCGATCGACGTGCGGTCGTGGGAGTTCGCCGAAGAGCTAATGGCCGGTACCAGGGCCACCCTCGCTGCCGCCGGGATGCTGCACCTGATCGGCGGTGCCCGCTGATGGCCGAGCATGACATCACTGAGCAGGACCGGAATCGTTGGCAGCGCCTGGCGCACGACGAGGTTGGCGTGTTCCTCTCCGACGCCCGCAGCCTGGGGCTTCCCGCGGTGACGTGGATTATCGCGACGACGGGTGCGATCACCGGCAAGGTGAACGCCCTCGGGTCGACGCCCGCCAAGCAGCGTGCCGACTTCGACGCGTGGGTTGCCTACTTGGGCGTCACGCCGTCGGGGCGCACCCGGCGCGATGGCAGCGTCACCCTGCACGCCAAGTTCGAGCGGGGCGACCTGGTCGGCGGTGCGATCCGCGCCGACATCGACCCGCCTATGGACGACGGCGGCGGTGCGCCGTGATGGCACGCGAGGTCTTCGACTCGTTCCCGGCTGGTGGCCCGCGCGGGTCCTGGCCGGCGGAGGAGAAGGCGCAGCAGCTGCGTCAGGCCGGAACCCCGGCGACGGTCCGCATGGATCTCGATTCGGACCGGTTCCTGGTCGTCGCGCCTGTTGAGGGTGGTGGCGTCCGGTGAGTCAGTGCGAGCTGTGCGGCGGCTGGTTCGGCTTCTGGATGTGTGCCGCATGCCAGACGGTCGCCAACTTCCTGCGGAACGGCCTCCGCTAACCCCAAGACCGCCGCGGGCGAGTGGCGACCATCCCCCCGTCCTCGCCCGCGGTGCCCAACCGCATCCCGGCAAGACCAACCGAGGAGATCAGCATGTCCAGCTACCTGGAAGAGGCCGCCGCCCAGCTCCGGAAGGCGACCGCCGAGTACGAGCGGAACTGTGCCGAGAGCAGCATGCCGAACCTTTCGAGGGGTGTCTTGGCCGAGAAGCGGGAGCGCATCGCCCAGAGCTTCGCGACGCTCGCCGCGATCGACAACGGCCTGCTTCCCGCCGAGATCACGCAGGACGTGATCGCCGCACTCGTCACCCGCACCACCGCCTAACTCGGCTCCACCCCCACCAGTTCCTGTGACCTTGAAAGGGTCTGTGATCCCCATGTCTCCCTTCGTCTTCTCCGTCGACGGCGCCCTGTTCTCTGCCGCCCCCGCCACGTTGACGGGTGGCGCCGACCGCGCCCTGGTCCTGGTGCCGACGGTGCTGTCGATCTCCGACCTGTTCGCCGAGTACGCCGCCGCGAGCAGGGCCCGCCGGGCGGAGATCCGCCTCGCCGCCGACCCGGAGCTGCTGGCCGAGCTCGACGGCTTCGACTACCCGGCCGCCGCCTGACCCGCAGACCGCCGTGGCGGCGCACATCCCCCAGCGCCGCCACGGCACCCAGCCCCGGACCCGGTCACCACGGACGTCGCCGCAAAGGCATCCCGGGGCACGCACCGACAACCCATTCACCGATCTGAGAGGACATCCATGTCTGACCGCATGAAGGCCCAGGCCGCGAAGAACCGAGGGGCGGCGAAGGTGCTGCGTGGGCGTGGCAAGGGCGACGCCGCGAAGCGCATGGAGGACCGGGCCGACGAACTGGAGTCGGGCCGCGTCACCGACCAGACCGACACGATCCTGTCCGCCTGGCGCTGGGCCCGCCGCGGCTGATCCGCACCACAGCCCCGGCATCCAGCCGCGAGGGCGCCGATTCGAAGTCGGCCCGGGGCACGCACCACACCATCCACCGAACCGAAAGGAACCCGTCATGGGCCAGTTCAGCAAGGGCGACAAGGTCACCGTCACTAACCCGGTCCAGCCCACCCGCTTCCAGGGCGGCGAGACAGGTGAAGTCGTCCGTACCGACTTCCGCGACGGGATGGTGCAGATCCGCGACGAGGACGACGTCCTCGCTTCCGTGCACCCGACCGAGATCACCAAGGACTGACCGCATGCCCCGCAAGGAGTGCGCCCAGTGCGTGGAGCACGCCGAACTCCACTCCGGCAACTGGGGGTTCGGCCCCCAGAACGAGCCGTGCCCGGCCTGCAAGAGGAACCGCCGCAAGCACGCAGCCGGCCACAAGGTCCGCGCCTAGCCATCCCAACCCCCGGAAGGAGCCCGTAGTGCACGCCTATCTGATCACCGCGAAGCCTGGCCGGCTGCATCGTGCGGCCGTGTGGGCGGGCCGGTGGGCGCTGCGGGCCCTCGCCTTGACAGTGATGGTCGCCCTCGGGGCGGTCGTGTTCACGGTCCGCTGCGCCCGGCCGGTCATCAACTACCTGGCGACCCGGGCTGCATGGCTCGAACTCTGGGCCGCCTCCGTCACCGGGATCGGGCCGGTTGGGGCGGCCGTTGGAGCGGGCCTCACCGACAAGTTCGTCGACGAATTCCACAAGGCGCGCACCGGCGCCACCGCCTGAGAGAGGAAACCATGAAGAAGCCGAACCCTGTCGACGCGATCGGCGGCATCGCAACCGCCGTGGTCACGGGCGCCGTTGCAGCGCACCTTGTCGACCACGACGTGAGCACGCTCATCCTGCTGTCCGTCGTCCTGTCGATGCTGTCGTCCGGCCTCACGCTCACCGACCGGGTCGCGAAGGCCACCACGACCGAGGTGTACCGGTGCTCCGCCCAGGGCTGCTCGGTTGAGATCCGGGCGACCCGCAACCACTCGCCCGAGCGGCTCGCGGTACTGCGGGACATGGCGACGGACCACACCCGGCACGGATCGGCAGCCGTCTGATGCCGATCACGTTCCGCAAGTCGTTCCGGATCCTGCCCGGGGTCCGCCTCAACATCAACCGGCGCAGCTGGTCGGTGACGTTGGGCGCCCGGAATGGGCCTCGCTACACCCGCAGTTCGACCGGCCGCGACACCACGTCGATGAATCTTCCTGGCGGATTCGGCTGGCGCTCCACCCGCACACGGCGACGGGCGGGGGAGTGACGTGAAGCTGCTCGCCTGGCTCGCCACGTTCCTGCCCGCGTTCACTGCGGCGATCACCGTCGGTCGCGTCACCGCATCACTCGACGCGCCCACACCCTTCCCACATCTGGCCGCCATCGCCACAGCCCTGCTGGTGATCCACGTCCTCGACACGCTCATCGGCACCCTCCTCACCCACCGCGCCGCACGTCGCGGCTAACCCGAAAGGACACCGAACGTCATGACCGCCAGCCCGCCCCAGGTCAACGGCAGCAGCAGGCCGACCATGCCCGTCATCGGGGACTGGCGGCCCATCAACCCCGACCCCGAGCCCGCCGAGGAG
Organism: Streptomyces sp. ActVer; assembly: GCF_027270795.1. Taxonomy (NCBI): domain Bacteria; kingdom Bacillati; phylum Actinomycetota; class Actinomycetes; order Kitasatosporales; family Streptomycetaceae; genus Streptomyces; species Streptomyces sp. ActVer. The sequence continues at coordinate 16,481 of NZ_JAPWHT010000113.1, read as the reverse complement.
CAGCGCAGCCCCGAGCCGGCCGCCCCGTCCGCCGCCGATGTCGAGGTGGCCCGCGCGAAGGCCTGGGCCGAGGCCGAGGAACGGCGCGTCGCCGCCGAAGCCGAGAAGGAAGAGCGGCTGATCAAGGCCCAGGCCGAAGCCGACGCCATTCGGGCCGAAGCCGAGGAGACCGCGCGCCGACTGCGTCTCACCAACGACCGCACCGAACGCAAGGACCGCGAAGCCGCAGCAGCCAGCGAGGCCCGCATCGCGGAGTCGAACCGGAAGCGCGACGAAGCCGACCGGGCGCGCGAGGAGGAGCGACGGAAGGCCGACGAGCAGCGGCAGGCCGAGAAGTCCGTTGCGAAGGAGATCGAGACCGCCGACGAGAAGTGGCGGTCCTACGCGATCCGCTTCGCGATCGTCTGCGGCATCGTCTCCCTGCCCGTCCAGATGAGCTTCTTCTGGAACCCGAAGGCGCCCTGGATGGCTGCCGCCCCGATCATGCTCGAAGGCGCGGCCTGGGTCGTCCACCGCGGAGCCCGCGCGGCAGCCGTCAGCAAGCGGCCGGTGTGGCACTACCGCACCATCGTCTGGCTGCTCGCCTTCCTCGCCGCCGGCGTGAACCTGTACCACGGCCTCCACTCCTTCGACCCCGGCACCGCCGTCGCGACCGCGTTCGCATCGATCGCCGGCCCCGGCGTCTGGGACCTCCACGAGCACGGCCGTATCCGCAAGCGCGACGGCGCACTGACTCGCCGGGAGCGCAAGGCCGCTGAGGGGGCGGCCAAAGTGGAGGCCAAGAAGAAGGCTGCAGAAGCGAAGCGACTCGCAGCCGAGAAGGCAGCCGCCGACAAGGTGGCCGAGCAGGCGGCAGCGAAGCTCGCCGCGGACCGGGAGCGGAGGTTCTCGAAGGTGTGGGACCACGCCCTGAAGCTCGCCGCGGACCTTGGCGAGGTCGGCGTCACCGAGGCGATCTGGGCCCAGGCCAAGCTCGACGTCGAAGGCGCCAAGCCCGGCGAGTCCGCGGAGACGATCCGCATGCGCAACGCCGCTGAGGCGAGGGTCGAGGCGGCCCGCGAAAGGCGTCCCGTGAACACCCTCAGCAAGACCACGAACGCGCAGCGTGCGATCCAAACACCCCGCTCCTCGTACAAGCCCGTTCCACCCCGCCGCACGCCCGGCGATACGCCCCGCTACAGCCGCGCCGCCGGGCGCGCGCACGGCGAGCTCCTCCGTCGCTCCAACGCCCGCAAGAAGGACCAGTGATGACGACCGAAGCCACCCCGGAGTTCCCCGCCGACTGGGACACGAGCAAGGTGATCGCGGGCGAACTCGTTGTCCCCGACGACCTGTCCGAGGAAGACATCGCACCCGGCATCCTCATCCCCTACGAGCCGGGCTACCCGGTGCTGCGCACGGCCGGGTCGGCGGCCATGACCGTCGCCTCCGTCACCGGCCGCGCCTGCGGGCTCTCGGCCCGCTGGTTCTTCACCGGCGCCGGCGCTGTCGGCTTCCTCGGCTGGCGCTACCTCCGCGCCCACGACCTCCAAGAAGTCCTCGGCGGCATGAACCGCGGCGCCGACTGGAACAAGGTCGAGATCGTCCGCAAGAAGCGGTGGAAGCTCCTCGGCTGGACCGGCGGCATCACCGCCGGACTGAACCTGGCTGGCTGGTGGGCGCTCGTGAAGTTCGGCGAGATGGCCGCGCTCGACTGGTCGTGGAAGATTCCGCCCGCGTTCACCGCGGCCTGCATCCTTGCTGCCGTCACCTGGTACGGCCGCTACCGCACCAACCGGCCGGACATCGCACCGCAGCAGATGATCGCCGAGCAGGACAACCCCGAGTCCGACGAGCCGTTCCCGCTCGCCGTGGCCACCTCGCATCACCAGGTGGAGGACTGCGTCTCCCGGGCCCTGGCCTGGGAGGGCATCGACACCCGCGCCATCCGGGTGCTCGGCTTTCATGGCAAGTTCTGGGAGATCGACGTCATCCTCAAGGCGTCCACCCCCGGCAGGGTCAACGCTGTCGCCGACCAGCTCGATGTCCACTTCAACGTCAAGCACGGCGGCACGCTCATCGACCCCGACCCGCAGGAGTCGGCGCACATCGTGCTCCGCCTGGTGACTGGCAACCCCTTCGAGGACATGCCGAAGCCGACAGTGCACGCCCCCAACAGCCTCGACATCTCCGACCCGCACCACTTTGGCCGCTGCATGGACGGCTCCTCCCTGAACCAGGTGCTGGAAGGCCAGCGCATTCTCGTCATCGGCGTGTCCGGCTCCGCCAAGTCCACCGGCGTGCTGCGCGACCTGGCAGAAGTCATCACGGCCTGCCACAACGCCATCGCCATCGAGATGGACCCGATCAAGGATGGGCTGCGGGAGTACGACGGCGCCATGGCCGTCCCGCCCATCCGCGGCAATAAGGCATGCGAGCAGTGGCTCGACCACCTGGTGAAGATGGCCAGCGGCCGGAACTCGGTCCGCAACCGGCTCGGCATGGGCGACACGTGGGTGGCCACTAAGGAGCATCCGGCGATCTTCGTCCTCGTTGACGAATTCATCTTCCTCAGCCAGAAGGCCAAGGAGAAGTTCATCGAGCTGCTGCGCATCGGCAAGCAGTCCGGCATCTACGTGGTGGCCGCCGGCCAGGACGCAACCAGCGATTCCATGGGCGACGCCATCGCCGACACGTTCACTCTGAAGATCATGCTTGCTGCTCGGCATGACGACATCCCCCTCGTCTTCGGGAAGGGCGCCATCGCGGCCGGTTTCCGTCCCGACCGGCTGGTGCCCGCCTTGAACAGGGACATCAAGAACGATGCGGGCCAGTCGTACATCAAGGGGCCGGGCTTGACTCGGCCGTTGCTGTACGGCTGGAACGAGCACGGCAACGAGGCGATCAAGCGGGCGGTCGCCGACCGCGTCGAAGCCGGGCGGCCGTGGTTCGACCGCGACACCCTGGCCGCCGCCGGGCTGCTGCATCTTGCCGACGGCGGGGCGGGGGCGAAGCGGATCACCGGAGACCGGCAGATCGTCGTCGACGCGATCGAGGTGATGGCCGTGGCCGGTGTGGAGCGGATCCGCCCCGAGCCGCTCGCCGAGGCGCTCGTCGAGTTGAACGAGGAGCTCTACGGCAACCTCACGGCGGCTGAGCTTCGAAAGCTCCTGAAGGACGCCGGTGTCGGCGCACCGATCCCGATCGGCGACATCGACGGCTTGACGAACCCGCGCGGCTACAAGCTCGAAGCCTTGACCGTTCTGGCCTGATATGCGCACTGCTCGCGAGGTGCTCGGCACTGCTCGACCGCAGGTCACAGCCGCTCGACCAGGCGCTCGCGCATCTGCTCGCCGAAACCCCGAGCACCTGCCGAGCAGCACTCCGAGCGGCTGTGACCTGCGACGGAGCACCCGCGAGCAGTGAGCGAGCACCTCTCAAACTACCGCAAAACGATCACTCGCCCGAGGAGTCCGTATGACGCCCGCGAAGCGCAAGCCGGCCCGCCGCAGCACCGCGACGAAGCGCCGTAAGCCCGCCGCCCGTAAGCATCCCGCCCGCCGCGTCAAGATCCCTCGCGGCGGCCCGATCCACGCCCGTCTCGGCAGCTGGCTCGTGCTGCGCGTCGTCGCCCCCATGGTCGACACCCACCGCGACGACATCCGCTCCCGCAAGGACGCCGCCATCGTCCGGCTCTCTCACCGGGGCTGCCCGAAGTGCCACGGCGAAGGAATGATCGCCACGAGGGGGAAGAGCGGCGAGTTCACCGGCTCTAAATCCTGCACCGCCAAGCCGGCCCAGCAGACGGTCTCTCGCTGGCAAGTCCAGAAGGCCGCCCGGTTCGGAACCGAGAAACGGGCCGGACTCATCGGATGGACCTGCCCCTGCGGCAAGAAAGAGAAGCCGCGCTACCGCGACCCCAAGCAAGCCACCAAGGCTCTGCGCGCCCACGAGCGGAAGAAGCACGGCGGGCAAAGCGTCGGCGGCGGCTGGACAGTGCAGCAGACCGAAGCGGCAGCCCTCGCCCCCTCGCAGCCCACACCCGCCCCCAAGACCAGCAAGGCTCCGGCGAAAGCCGCCACCCCGTAACCCCGGAAAGGAACCCCACTCATGCTCGACCTGCCCGAGCCGAAGCCCACCGCCCCTGCGGCCGGGCAGGCCCATCTCAACGACCAGGCGCAGCAACTCGTCGCCGCCGTCGAGGAAGCCATGCGCACCCCCACCTCGTACCGCGACGACACCCCCGTCCCGGCCATCGGTAGTGCGCCGCCCGTCGACCAGCCGGGCCGGCCGTCGATGAGTCCGAGAGCCACGGACGCCAGCGTGATGATGATCGCGGGCGGGTTCCTCAGCCTCTGCCTCGGCGCCGCCGTGAGCGCGGTCCTTTACTTCTCCGGCACCGCCAACGAGACCGTCGTCATCTGCCTCTGCGCCGGACCGCCCGCCGGATTCCTCGCACTGAAGAGCCTCGTGAAGGGCGTCAAGCAGGCCGCCCCCGCCGAGATCCACAACCACTACACCGGCACCGTCCACCAGCAGAACAGCGAAACCCACACGTCGACCCGCGGCGTGTGGGCCCGCACCAACAACCAGCAGAAGTAGGAAAACCCGATGACCGACGTGACCATCCACGACGACGACAACCCCGACGGCCGGCCCGCCACCGACCAGGAGATCAGCAGCCTGCTCGACGGAATGACCACCGCCGACGGCACCAGCATCCTCGACATCTTCAACAACACCCGCGACCTCGACTAGGAGACCGCATGCCCGATAACGAGTGCCAGTTGTGCGGTGCCCCCGGCGGCTACCCGTACTGCAACGAAGCCTGTCGCGAAGCCGACCAAGACGAAGCCGAAGGCGAGGTCCCGGCCATCAGTGCCGCCGACTTCGGCGCGCTCACCGACATCACCGATCTGGGGGCGACCGACGCCCGCAACCACCGATAGGAGACGACCATGTGTTCAACCGGACCGACCACCAGCTACGGCTACGAACTGTCCATAGCCGACGATGCAGGGCTCGACGACATCCCGGTCTGCTGCGGCGATGACATGAACGGCAGCAAGACCAGCCGAGGCGGCATCGACTACACCTGCGGCCGTTGCGGGACCGTCCTGGAGATCGGCAAGAGCGGGCTCGTCGATGACATTCGCGAGAAGACGGCCGCCTAATGGCCACCGGAACCCGCAAGCACCGCGTCACTCAGCGCGCGATCGTCAACGGTCAACGCGACCACCTGAACTTCCCTCTCGACGAGGGAAGGGCCCGCATACGCTCCGCGCGCCGCCACGCCGATGTCTTCCACCCCTACGAGTTCACCGCCCGCGACGGCACGCCGATGCACGTCGCCTACGCCCGCTTCCTGCCGGGCAGTCCGAAGCACGGCTACAGCAAGTTGAACCCAGAACTGGACGTGACGTACCTGTTCGAGGTGACTGCCGAAGCCGCCGTTGCAAGCTTCGGCCTCACCCCGACCGGCTGAGAGAGGACACTCGATCCATGAGCATCGACGAGCGTTACGTGGCCGGAGTCGACTACGACGAGTCGCAGGCGTGCGGCGAGGGCATGTGCCGCTGCCACTGCGACGGCGGGCACGTCTGCGGCTGCGACTGCTGGCGCTGCGACGAATGCATGCAGTCGGAAGAGAACTGCGACTGCGAGAACGACTGATCTACCCAGACGCGGCAGGGCCCCGGTCGTCATCCACGGCCGGGGCCTGCGTCATGCGCGGCACAGCGCGGGCCATCCACCGATTGTCGGTGAGCAACCGCGGCTCCATGCGGGTCACCAAGCCCAGCGACTGCAGCTGCCGCAGCCCGGCCGCGCACTCCTGCTCCGTGTCCGCCTGCACCGCGAAACGTAACGCCATGACCGCAGTCTGCCCTCGGTGGTGGGGGAGCGGGGCGGAAACGGGGAAGCGGGCTACGGCCGCCAGGCCTCGTCGTAGCCGCGCACGCCCTGGTGCTCCCAGGCGAGGAGCCGGAGCTGCTGGTCGGCGATCCTGCCCGTCGGGCCGGCCGTACCCAGGTACGGAACGACCGTCTCGTCGAGGAAGCTGGTTCGAGCTTCGGCGGCATGGATGCCGGTGCGGGCCGCTTCTGCCGCGTCGGCGGGCTGTAGACCGAGGTCGCGGCCCACGCCCAGCGTGAAGGCCTGGGCCATCGAGCGGGCCGTGTCGAGTTTGTCGGCGTACAGCTGGCGCAGGAAGGCGACCATGTCGGTCTGGTCCGGGGTCACGCGTCGGGCTGCGCCTTCTTGGCGCTGACAACGGTGCGTTCGCGCAGTGGCGGGATGCCGGCTGCTTTGGAGATGCGTCCGACGTGCTGGCGCTCGTATGGGACAAGGCGCGTGACCTCGGAAGGGCCCAGGGTGCGGGCTTTGAGGACGTCGACGATGCCCTCGTTCAGGGCGATGCGTGCGGCTTCTAGTTGCGCTTCGGCTGCTTCGTAGTCGGCGCCGAGTTCGGAGAGCCGGTCGCGTGCTGCCTGCTGCTTCTTCTCGGTGGCGGTCATGCGCATAAGGATGCCACGTCTTGTCGCATCTCCACTAGGCACCTTATCGATGCATCTCACAGTTGCCACAGAGCAAGACCTCTTGACGATGCAACATGAGGATGCAATAGTGGAGTCATTGCCAGGGAGACCACCAGGGGAGACGGCATGAAGACCACGACCGACATCGACTGGACGAACGTCGTCAACTTCGACAACCACGGCAGCTTCTGGGGCTACGACACCGTCGAGGACGCCGAGATCGGCATCGAGCAGGCCCAGGTCGCCGGCCAAGACATCAGCGAGTGGTACGCGACCGACCGCAACGGGCTCCTCATGCGAGTCGTGCGGGTCGCCGACCCCGAGTTCCTCGACACCATCGCAGTCTTCCCCGCCGAGTGCACCGACTGCGGCGCACCGGTCACCTCCCTGAAGTGGGTCACCGACGAGCACCACGCAAAGTGCCCGCGCCGCGACCCGAACTTCTGACCCACCCCGGGGCCCGGCTGTCACTGGCCGGGCCCGCCGATCCACCGCACACCCGCACCAAGGGGGAACCGCATGAACGCTGCCGCCCAGCTCCGCCGGACTCACGCCGCAGCCCAGCGCGTCACCAAGGCCCTCGCCTACCGCGCCCGCAACGGACTGCTCGCCGCCCAGATGGAAGCCGGCCACCTCGTCCGCACCGGCGACATCCTGGACCGCCTCGGTGCCGACGACCTCAAGGACGGGTTCAAGTCCTGGTACGGCCGGCACGTCAAGAAGGCGTACATCGCCGCCAACGGCCAGCCCCCGCTCATGGTTTGGGCGCAGCACCGCACCACTGGCAAGTGGATTCACGTCGCCGTCTACAGCCCGTTCGACATCGCCCTCTACATCGGGCTGGCCAGCTACAAGCAGACCAAGCACCTCGCCCGCCCCGCCTTCTTTCAGGCCGCCTACACGGAGGCTGCCTAGACCAACTCCACGGCGCAGCAGACGACCACCACCCCGCACCAACTCGAGAACGGAACCGCCATGACCCGCGCCGCCCGTATCACCCAGCTCCCCACCGCCCCGGATGCTCTCGCCGACCGGATCCTGGCCGTCGGGGACGCTGGCCTTCTCGTCGGCCTCACCGCTCAGATCGGCGGCCGGAAGGCCCGCTCCCTCCTCGCCGAGGCGCACAGCATCGTCGCTGACCGGCTCTGGAACAGCTGACACCACCTCCGCGAGAACGGAACCCCCATGACCAGCACCCCGCACCCTCACAACGACTGCCCCGACTGCCGGACCCGCGAGACCGAAGCCCGCGAGCGCCGTGAGGCTGATGCGGAGGCCGCCGAGCGCAGCCACCGCGACAACCGGCAGCGCATCAGCGACCTCGAATACGGCATCGACGCCGCGCTTGAGGAGATCGCCGGCATGGACGAGGGCAGCGATCCGCGGAAGGTCATCGAGACCGTCCGGCACTACCTGGCCACATACCGGGCCATCTGCTGACCCGCTGCCGCGGGCGGCCACACACCGCCCGCGGCCACACCCCGGAGGACCCCAATGCCTACCGACGACGAGCTGGCCAAGTTCATCGCCGACTGCAACCAGCGCCGCCACGGCCGCCGCAGCTGGCAGGAAGCCGTCCAGGCCGCCGCCCGCCGCTTCCTCGGCGGCAGTGACGACGACCGGTTCGGCGACGAAATCGACCACCGCACCGCCTGACCGCCACACGCAAGGAGAACCCGTATGGATTTCCGCGACGCCCTCAACATCGTCACCGCCGAACTCACCCCCCAGCCCTGGGACTACACCGACAAGGCCGGCGTTACGCTCACCGTCATCCCCGCCTGCCTCCGCGAAGCACCGGGCTACGCCGAGGTCAACATCCGCATCACCGCCGACAAGACCACCGCCGCCGAGGTCGGGGTGACCACGACCTACATGACCAGCCTGCTCCACGCCCTGGAAGCGCGTACCGGCTGGGAGCACTCCACGTCCTACGGCTCCGACCTCAACGTCACAGCCGACAGCGATGGCGTGGCGCTGGTCGTGTCGGAGACCGACTACGAGACGCAAGGACACCCGACGGCGACCGTGACGATTCGCGTCCCGGAGGCGCAGCGCCTGCCGCTCGCGTCCGCGCTGCGCCGCGCGGCCGACGTCGCCCGCGGGTGGGAGGACCCCAGGTGACCGCCCCGGCCGAGCCCGCCGCCACCTCCGACCCGCTGGTCGAGCCGGGCCGGCCTTACGGCTGGTGGGAGGAAACCCCCGCCCAAGCCGCACGCTTTGACCGCGAATACTGGAACGAGGACTAGCGCATGATCCGCACCACCTACAAAGGCCGTTCCATCAAAGTGCTCGCCGCCCGCGGCAAGCCCTACCACCGCAAAATGGTCATCAACGGCTACACGATCCACCACGGCTGGCAGGGGGACGACGCCCAGGGCCTGAACTGGTTCAAGCAGATCATCGACCAGATGGACGCCGCCGGCGGACCCGGCATCAGCGCCGGACGCCTTCATTACACGGCCCCACACTGGTGGGAACCCGGCACGTTCGACGTCAACCCCAACGGATGTGCCACCCTCCCCGGCGGGTTCTGTCTGTGCTCGCGGTGCATCATCGGCGACCCCTGTGGCGACAAAGCCCGCTTCGCACCTCTTCCTTTGGACGCCTGCCAGCACTGCCACCAGCAGGACGACGGGCACGACGACGACGTTCACCTGCACTGGCACCGCTACACCGCCCCCACTGAGCAGCAGCGAGCTGGCCGGCAGGCGTACATCGACCAGCACCTGGCCGCCCAGGACGACGACCCCGACGAAGCAACCTGCGGCGAGATCTACCCGGAGAAGCTGAGTGGCCACCTCACCCGGCCGCGCTGCCTCTACTTCGCCGACCACCGCGACGCCAGCAACCCCGCCTTCCACTACGACGCCCGCGGCTTCCGCTGGCTTCGCAAAGCTCGCAAGGGAGCAGCATGACCGTCATCATCCCCACCACAACCGGCCCCGTCGCCGTAGATGCGAGCGCCCCCGCCCCGGGGCTCATCACCTTCGAAGCCCCCGAGTTCTTCCAGCCGGAATGCCCCTACCGGTGGCTCCTCGCCCACCACGAGGGCCACGTCTTCGCCGCCTTCGCGGATGAGGCCGCCGCCAACGAGGCAGCAGTGCAGATCACGCCGCTCGCCGACTGGACCAAGTCCGTCATGACTGGCGCGCAGCAGATCAGCCTCAGCTACGAAGGCGGCGCGCCCCGATTCCTCGCCCTCCTGAAGGAACTCGGCGGACACGACCCGAACGCCAGCAAGTGAACAGCGCGCGTCGCGCGGCGGCGGCCCCAACAGGCTGCCGCCACTGCGGCATCGAGCAGCGCGGCCACGGCATCCAGGCAGCATCCGACGGCAGCCACATCTGGACGCCGCCCACCCAGCAGCAGATCAAGAACCGGATGCTCGCCCGGCGAGCAGAGAGGACGCAGCGTGGCGATTCCTGAGCACATCCTCAACTCCGAGTGCCCGCACCAGCTTCTGTACGCGAACTGCGGGGAGGTCGAGTGCAACAACTACCTGCGCAGCATCGAGGAGTACGGCATCGTCGACAACTCGGCCGAAGCATGGGAAGAAGACTGGAACGACTCCCCGCAGCTCGGCGGCATGGGCGAAGAACTCCGACAGGAGTACGAGTGACCGCCCCGCCCGCCCCGTCGGTCGCCGACCTGTACCCGATCCGCGACGTGCGCTTCGTCAACGGCCGCACCCACCACCGCACCAAACGACCCGACGAGGAGCGGTGGTGGGTGCTGCTGGAGGCCGCCTGCGGGAAGACCGGATACCTGTGCACCGGGTATCCGGGCGGGACGGTACGGGCCTGCCGCGGATGCGAGAAGGCCGTAGAAGCCCAAGCCAGCAAGGAGACGACGTGACCCTGCACCACATCCCCGCCGACGACCTGCGCCCCGGAGACGTTATCGTCCACGACGGCGGGGAAACCGACGTCCGGGAACTCGACCGCAGCGCATCGCCGACCATCGTCACCAACCCCGGCAGCAGCGACGAGATCAGCGGCTACGTGTGGGAGTGCGTCACTGTGCGACGAGAGGATGCCTGATCATGGGCCAGCAGATCATTCAGCAGCCGGACGGGAAGCTCGTGGTCTTCTCCAGCGTCACGGACACGTTCATCGTCGTGGACGCCACCCCGGAGGAGCTTGTCGAGTGGCGAGCCGAGGAAGCGGCCGAGAGGGCGCGCGAGCAGACTCGGCGCGAGCTGGACAGGGTACTCGCCGGAGACTCGCGCGCGGCCTACTTCCAGTTCGCCCTGACATGGGAAGAGGCCTCCGCGAAAGACCGCGAGCACGAGGGAGACCTGGGCTCCGACAGTTGAAGATTGCACCGTATAGGGCCCACCTCAGCGTTCAGGGGTGGGCCCTCGGCGCGTGAGGGCTCTGCTTGAACGTCACCGTTCCGTCACGCCGCCACACTCGCCGCCGCATTCCAGGCACTCTGGGCGCCCGCCTACGCCCAGGAGCAGCCGTGCGATCACCCGTGAGACGCCCCATGTACCCGCAGCCCTGGCAGCGCTGGGTGTGGGCGGCAGTGCCAGCCGTCAGCGCCACCGCGTTGACGTTCATCCCGTTCATCGTGGCCTGGCGCCGGCGAGTCGTCGGGTGGCGCACGCTCGCCGTGTACGTGGTGCTCAGCGGCATCCTCATCACGGGTGCTGTGACCGAGTTCGACTTCCGCCAGTGGGGCACCTTCTGGCGCGAGGTCATTCGCTACGCGGACTGGGCCTACCTGATCACCGGGGTCGTGCACGTCGCACTCCTCGACTGGCCGCGCAAGAACAAGCAGGAGACTGCCAGCGGATACGGGGCACACTTCGATCAGAAGCCAACCGAGAGCAGGTGAGCAGCATGCCGGGGCGGAAGCACACCGGCTACCGCAGCAGGGCCCAGTGGCGCTACTTCTTCGCGAACCCGCGCCTTCGCCGCTACGCCAGGGCGAAGTCGCACGCCACGAAGGGCGGGCCGATCGTCCGCTACCGTCGACTCCCCGCACGGAGGGGCGCCCGGCGCCGCTGAACCCGTGCGAGCCCCCGCCCACTCGATCGAGGCTCCCATGACTGACCAGTCCAGCCGCGAGGTACTCGTGGCGAAGCACTTCTACCCGAGCGGCGTTACGCGCATGGCCTGCCCGCCGGACAACGACGGAGCGCCGACCTGCATGGGCGACACCGGATACTGCGGACACAGCAAGGAACTCGACAAGCAGGTCTGCGTGAACCTCATGCCGCGGACAGCAACCTGAGCCCGTCGAACTCCCCGGCAGGCTTGAAGAACCCACAGCCCTGCACCTGGCAGCGCCACCCGAGCGGAAGCGGATCCTGCGCCAGCAGGTGATCATGCTTCGGCTGCAGCGACGCCACCGCCGACGCCATGTACAGCCAGCTGTCCATCCGATGATCAATCATCACGCCGCCTTGAGCCCGGGCTCATCGTCCTGCTCGGTCTCGTCCCGGCTCTCGTCCGCGCCCGCTTCCGGCTCCTCGCCTTCCGCCGGATCCTGCTCGACATTCGGATCGCCCTGGGTGTTGAACGGGTCGCCGGCCGGCATTGCGGACCGCTTGTCGTCGCGGATGCGCTGCACCTCCGCTTTGACCTCAGCGTCGTCCCACTCCGGGTTGCGCATCTTGACCTTCATGAACGTACTGATCGCGCCCGCCGCATCCAGGAGCGACAAGGTGCGGGCCACAGCCTCCGGATCCGGCAGCACCGCGGGCGACCAACTGGCCGTCAACTCGGCCGTCGGGTCGACACCCTTCGCCCCGCAATGCCGCACATCGACCATCATCATCGTCGTCAAATGCTCAACCAGTGCAGGCCGCTGATACAGCAGCTTCGTGCCCCGCGTCGTCAGCGACTCCTCCTTGCGGGCCACCACCTCCGTAGCCGTCGCCGCGATCGTGCCCGCCTCACCGAAGCCCTGAGCGGAGTAGCCGGCCGACGACAAGATCTGCAGGCGCAGCGCCTTCGTGGTGCGCTCGTGCTCGTCGACGCGGATCTTGAACTGCACTTCGCTGATGGAGTCCTTGCTGGCCTCGTCGAGCATGTTGAGCGCGACGGTGACCTCCTTCTCCAAGTCGAAGCTGCCGCCCGTGCCGGCCCCTTCGGTTTCGAGCATCGACTGCGGCAGGATGATCCGCGCCTTGCCCAGGCGTAGATCACGCATCCAACTCGTCCACGACTCGTCGAGCGAATCCATCAGCGGCTCGATGCCCGCGAAATCTGAGCGGCCGAGCGGCGCCGTGCCGGGTACTCCGTTCCACACCCGGTTCGGCAGCACATTCGGCAGATGCGTGATCAGTAGCCGGTCGACGCCCGTCGCCTGCTTGCCCTGCGCGTTGACGCCCTTCATCGACCCCAGGAACTCGCTGTCGGGATGGTCGGCGAACTCCATCCGCATACCGAGGGTGTCGACGCCACCCTTGTAGACGCCGTACTCGATCGCGCCCGGCGTGTGATACTCCAGCAGCCTCCACACCTCGGAGGCGTCCTTGAGGGCGGCCAACTGCCGCCACACGGTGGCCGCCGAGAGCGCACCCCACCGCCACACCGGAACGACCGCATCAGCCTGGATGACATCCGTCCAAGGCCGCGGGCGCAGCGTCGTATCCCACACCACCCGCAGGTACACGTTGGACAGGCCGGCCGTCAGCTCCGCTGCTTCGCGCATTTTGGCGTGGCCGCGGTCGTCGAGGTAGCGGCCAATCTGCGCCTGTGTGCTCTTCGCCGTCGCCTTGTCGGTGGAGTCGCCGTCCACGGTCACCTGCGGCACATCCGACCACAGCAGGTTCGCCGACATCTCCGCCACGTCCGCGGCGATCGGGACGTGCAGCTTCGCCGCCTGTTGCCCCGGCGTGGCCGGCTGCCCCCAGAAGGTGCGCAGCTCGTCCCCGCCCGCGGCCCGCCGCTGGTTGACCTCGAAGAACTCGCGGGCGATCGCGTTCGACCGGTAGTTCGTCGGCCCGCCGTACACGGCGGCGAGGTGGTCGGTGTTGCCGGAGTACCAGGCCCGCCACATGTCCATGTCGGCGTGCGGAATCTCCAACTGCGGCGGCGGCCACGGCGTGCTGCCGGACGGGGGGAGCGGCATGACGGGTGTCCCTTCTAGGCGGCCAGGGCGAGCTTGTGCCGCCACAGAGCACGGGTCGTAAAGAGGGCGTAGCGGAGGGCGTCGACGCCGTGGTCGGCAACCTTGATGGGCTGCTCGACGCCGCGGAGGGCGGCCTGGTCATCCCAGGAGTAGCCGCCGATCTCGGTGATCAAGTCCTTGCAGGATTCGTGGACCAGCAACTGGTTGGAGGCGAGCAACGAAGAGACGGTCCTGATGCCGTCCATGACGTCGTTCTTCGCCGGAGTCGGCCGCAACTTGTCCCTCGACAACTGCGTGGAGAAGCTCGCTGCGGACGGGTCGACGGTGACGAACTGCGGGCGGATAGGGCCGATCCCCGGCACCTCACCCAGCCAGGCCCGCAGCCGCTGCGAATACTCGGAGTCCGTGAGCTGCTTGCGCTTCTGCCGGGAGTCGTAGCGCCACTCAGCTGCGGCGTACAGCTTCCGGTCCGCGCCGAGCCCGATGAGTACGGCGTGGAACGGGTTCTTGGTGCCGTAGTCCACACCCAGGCTGATCCACCTGTGGATACCGGCCTTGGGGAGCGCGGTGACGATGTGCCGGTCACGATCCCACGAGTCGTAGATCGCACCCTCCGCGGCGACCCATTCCCCCAAAATGAACCGGCGGAAGAAGAGACCCTCGTGCATGGCCTTGATGTCGCGCACGTACTCCGGGTCGAGGAACGGGTTGTCGTCGATCGTGAACGAGAAGCGCCGCAGCGGCTTCGTGCCCTCCTGGGAGAGCCAGTCCCGCATGAACCAGTGCGCCGGATTGTCGGGGTTGGTCGTGCAGAACAGTTGGGCGCCTCGCACCGACATGCGGCCCAGCAGCTGCTCGAAAAACACCTGCGGAAGCAGCGTCACCTCGTCGACGTAGGCGCCGGCCAAGGTGAGTCCCCTAATTTTGGGCTCGGCTTTGGCGTCATTCGCGCCGATCACGTGCACGATCCGGCCGAGGATGATTGCTGTCGGCGCCCCGGGCGTGTAGTGGATCAGCTTCGAGATTTCCCCGAACAGGGCCTCGTTCTGGAGCGGCAGGAACAAGTTACGGTGAGCCGTCTGGCTGGTCTTCGCAATGATCACCAGTTCGCCCGTGGTGGGCGCGTTCGCAATGAAGATCAGCCACTTGAGCAGGCTCGCGATCGTCTTCCCGGACCGGATCGCCCCCTCCCAGCAAGAGATCTTCGTTGTCGACTCGGCGACAGACCGGACCTGCTTGCGGGATAGGGGCATCGTGTCCAGCACGGCTATCCCTCGTCGCCCTCGGACTGCTGCTCCCGCTCATCCTCAGCACGTGAGAACGCCGTCAGCGCCTCGCCGAGACTGCCGAGCATCGACTTCGCTGCGTCCAGGCCCGACGACTCCTGCGGTGGGGCGAGCTTCAGGGACTTGTCGACGGCGATCGCCGCGCCGGTGAGGAACTTGACGCGTTCCGCGACGGGCGCCTCGTCGAACTCGTGCTCTTCGTAGGTGTTGTCCTTGCCGCCGAAGGAGTAGACGGTGGCGGGCTGGTAGATCCGGTCGAGGCAGTCTTCGGCGATCGTCACGAACCGCTCAGCGAGGATGGAGCGCCGTTCCTCGACGTCGGCACGGCGCGCGTCGGCCGCCGCTTGGATCTGTGACCTGTCGAAGGTGAGCCCCAGGTGCTCGGCAGTGCGGGACACCATGACAGGGGCGAAGCCCATCTCGCGCGCGATGGCGTTCCGGCCGAGGCCCTGCGCGTGGAGTTCGCGGAATTCGTCGAAGCGCTCTGATCCGATGGTGCCTCCGGGCATTACGGCCTCCGGTTGGTGCGGGCGCGCTGGCGCAGGAGAGTGGGCAAGGGGATTCCATCGACAGGCCAGTTCGGCGACCAGGGGATGAGGGCGCACCTGCAGTGGATGTGGCGTGGCGGGCCCGCGATCGCGGTCGGGAACGCGGTGCGGGGAGGGCCGAGGGTCAGGCCGCCGGAGAACTTTCCGCCGGGCCGGATGTGTAGGCCGGCGTAGGCGGCGCAGGCCGGGCAGGCGTCCGGCTCCGCCACCCACAGCAGCCGAACTCCGTCGCCGAGGGCGCGGGCTACCAGTGAGGCGCCGTAGGAGACGGCGCTGGTGACGGCGACGGCCATCCCGGCGGCGATGCGGCCAACTGCTCGTCGGGCTCGGGTGAAGGCGGAGGTGAGGCCCGCGAATCCCATGGCGGTGAGGCTCACTGTGGTGAGGAGTGCGAGCGCGTGTCCTTGCTCTTCCTGGACGGCGGGCGGGATGGCGTCGGCGGCCTGTTGGGCGTCGGAGCCGGCCTGTACGGGGGCGGGTGTTTGGGGGCGCTGGCCCATGGCTGCGGCGATGGCGAGCGCCTGCCGTGAGCCGAGCTGTGCCCCGTTGAACGCGGCGATCTCGGCGGCGTGTTGAGCCTGCTGTCCCTTGCCTGCGAAGGCGCGGCGCAGGAGGTCGCGCACCCAGTCGACGAACTCTTGCAGTCGGGCGGGGATTTGGGCTCCGACGGTCTCCCGTATCCACCGGCTGCCTGCTGTGGCCTGCGCATCGGTGAGGGCTTGGGCGAGGGGGCGGGTGGCTTCGGCGATGGCGCGCTGTTCGAGGTTGCGGATGGCGTCGGGGTGCTGCTGGGCGAGGTCTGCGATGCGGATGCTGTCGACCATCACACCACCCCTCAATGTCTTTGATTCAAAGGCAATCTTGCCTTCTAGCCTTTGATTGTGCAGCATTGGAGCGGGTTCAGGGTTAGCATCATGGTCAACGCGCGGCGATCAAGGCATCGCCCACAGCGCGCAGGCCGCCCAAGGAGGCTCCGATGACGACCCCCGCCCCCGCACCAACCCCCGCCGCACCCGCCCCAGCGTCGACGCGCTCGGCCGCCGCCT
>NZ_JAPWHT010000112.1:0-25919 GCF_027270795.1 Streptomyces sp. ActVer | reverse complement strand
CGACGACGAGGCACTCTCCCTCCAGATCCCCAGCGACGGCAGCCAGCGCGAACTGCGCTCCGTCCTCGACTGGCTCGACGCGGCCGGCATCGAGGCGGACGAACTCACCGTGCACACCCCCGACCTCGACGACGTGTTCTTCGCCCTGACCGGCCCGGCCAACGTCCCCAACCAGCCCAACCAGCCCGCCCAGACCAAGGAGACCGCCCGATGAGTACCCTCGCCCTCGCCGTCCGCGACTCGAACACGATGCTGCGCCGCAACCTGCTCCACGCCCGGCGCTACCCGTCCCTCACCCTGAACCTGCTGCTCACCCCGATCATGCTGCTCCTGCTCTTCGTGTACGTCTTCGGCGACACGATGAGCGCGGGCATAGGCGGTGGCGGCGGTCCGGACCGCTCGGCGTACATCGCCTATCTGGTCCCGGGCCTGCTGCTGATGACCATCGGCAGCACGACCATCGGCACCGCGGTGTCCGTCTCCAACGACATGACCGAGGGCATCATCGCCCGCTTCCGCACGATGGCGATCCACCGCCCATCGGTACTCATCGGACACGTCGTCGGCAGCGTCCTGCAGTGCGTGATGAGCGTGATCCTCGTCGGCGCCGTCGCCGTGGCCATCGGCTTCCGGTCCACGGACGCGACAGTCCTGGAGTGGCTGGCGGCGTTCGGGCTCCTCGTACTCTTCGCCCTGGCGCTCACCTGGATCGCGGTCGGCATGGGCCTGATCAGCCCCAACGCCGAAGCGGCCAGCAACAACGCGATGCCGCTCATCTTCCTGCCCCTCATCTCCAGCGCCTTCGTCCCGGTGGACTCCATGCCGGGCTGGTTCCAGCCGATCGCCGAGTACCAGCCGTTCACGCCGGCCATCGAGACCCTGCGCGGGCTGCTGCTCGGCACCGAGATCGGCCACAACGGCTGGCTCGCCCTCGCCTGGTGCCTGGGTCTCGCGGCGCTCGGCTACTTCTGGTCGACCGCGAAGTTCAACAGCGACCCGAAGTAGTCGGCCGCCGTGACAGCGCGGGCCACCTCCCCGCAACCCGTCCCGCCCCAGGGCGGCGCACTCCGACACCACGTCGGCGTGCGCCGCCCTGTCGGCGTCTTCGACGAGACCGACGGAGACTGGAGACCTGTTGGACGCCTGCTGGACGCCTGTTGGAGACCCGAACGAACGGAGAGTCGGGGTTGCCGGCGGATCCGCGGCCGGGTGCTCCGCACGGGTACACGTCGGTTCCGCCTGAACTGGCAGCGCGATGCGGGGGTCTGGGGGCGCAGTCCCCGGGGATGGGACGGGTAGGGGCGGCGGGGGCGAAGAACACGGTTGACGCCACCCGCCCGCGGGGATTCCCTGCTGCCATGACCGACCTTCGCAATCTCCGTATCGAACGGGTCGACGCCACCGAACCCCTGCTCGAAGACTGGCGGCACGTTCACAACGTGATCGTGCCGCCCGCCGCCATGGACCTCGACGAGGTCCGGGAAAGGGCCGGACGCAATCACCTGGAGGTCGCCTACCTCGGCGATGTCCTCGTCGGGTGTACGACGGTGCGGCCCCCCACGGACGACACGGCGACGGCCACCGTGATCGCCCGCGTACTCCCCGCCCACCGTCACCAAGGACTCGGCGAGCAGCTCTACGTACGGGCGCTCGCGCAGGCCCGCGAACTCGGCGCCCGGCGGATCGAGACCGTCGTGCTGGCCGCCAACACCGAAGGACTGCGGTTCGCGGAACGGCACGGGTTCGTCGAGTTCGACCGGTACACGCTGCCGGGCGAGAGCGCGCTCTGGATCGACCTACGGCTGGCGTGAGGCACGCCGTACCGGAGTCCTTGTCGTATAGGACATGGTCTGGCCTATACGGCTCCTATCGTCGGGCTCACCGGCTCCGTTCACGGACGGCCGGCGGCCGACGACCGACCAAGGAGTCTCAATGAGCCTCGTCACCACCATCCAGCCGGACGGTACGCCCACGTGGATCGACCTCCGGGTGCCCGACCTCGAACGTGCGCTGGAGTTCTACAACGCGCTCTTCGGATGGGAGTACGCACCGGACTCCGCGAAGACCGGCCTCGGCACGGTGTGCCTGCTGCGCGGACGCCCCGTCGCGGCCATCGCACAGGCTCCGGACGACACGAGCACGAACCCCGGTTGGACCATGTACTTCGCGACCGCGGACTGCGACGGCACCGCCAAGCGGATCGCCGACGCGGGCGGCTCCGTGCTCACGGCACCGACGGACATCGGCGAACACGGCCGAGCGGCCCTCACCGAGGACCCGGTCGGCGCCCGCTTCGGCCTCTGGCAGGCGCGGGCACACCTCGGCTGCGAGCTCGTGAACGAGCCCGACTCGCTCGTACGGAACGACCTGGTCACCCCGGACCCCGAGCCGGCCCGGGCCTTCTACACGGCCGTGTTCGACTACACCCTGGACCTCAACGAGACCCTCCCGGACCTCGACTTCACCTTCCTGCGCCGCCCGGACGGCCACGAGATCGGCGGCATCTTCGGCTTCCCGGTCGCCCCCCGGTCCCTCTGGGCGACCACGTTCGAGGTCGCCGACACGGACGCCGTCGTCGGCCGTGCCGTCGCGGCGGGCGGCACCGCCGACACCCCCGAGGACACCCCGTACGGCCGGAGCGCCACCCTCACGGACCCCTTCGGCGTGGAGTTCTCGGTCATCACCAGGCCCGCGTAGGACCGCCGCCCAGGCCCGCTCCTCACGACCCCTGCGGCGCGCCCCAGTCGTACCCGTGCGCCGCGAAGGCCTCGGCGAGGCGGCGCCAGGGCAGGCCGCAGCGCTCCCGGGCCAACTCCCCGCCGTCCGGGGCGACCAGCACGAGCTGCTTGCCGTCCCGGCACGCCAGGGCGATCTCGTCGTGCGCGAACTCCTGGTCCGAGTCCCTGATCGTGAGCACCACCCGGCTGTCGGAGATACGGGCCGTCAGGGACTCGTACACGGCGACGAACCCGAGCAGCAGGCCCAGCACCAGGCCCACGGCGACCGCGCCGACGGTGAGCCAGGGTTCGGGGACCGAGGTCAGCAGCCGGGCCGGACCCTTCATCGGCACCCAGGGCAGCGACAGCCACAGGTTGGCCAGGAGCGTGAGCAGCCAGCCGCCCACGCCTCCGCACCCCACGCAGACGAGCATGAGCTGCCAGACCGGTTCCGCGAGCACGGTGGCCTCCCCCGAGTCCGGCACCGTCTCGCCCCGCGGATCCGGGCCGCTCTTCTCCATGGCCACGCTGCTTCTCCCCCGATCGGCGCCGATGGTGCGGTTTCCAGTCTTGCGGGCACCTGCCGTCCGGTCGTCGGCCGATGGTCTACGTGCCCGCAACTTTGGTCGCCCACCGGGTACTTTCCGCACGTTGCCCCGGTATATCGGCGGAAGGAAAGTGGAAGGCATGGATCAGGCACAGGCACGCGCATGGCTGGTCACCGCTGTCGAGGAGGCACGCACGGGGCTGGACGAGGGCGGCATCCCCATCGGGGCCGCGTTGTACGGAGCGGACGGCACCCTGCTGGGGCGCGGGCACAACCGGCGCGTCCAGGACGGCGACCCGTCGATGCACGCGGAGACGGCCGCCTTCCGGAACGCGGGACGGCAGCGCACGTACAAGGGCACGACGATGGTCACCACCCTCTCCCCCTGCTGGTACTGCAGCGGTCTCGTCCGGCAGTTCGGGATCTCCCGGGTCGTCGTCGGGGAGGCCGAGACCTTCCACGGCGGGCACGACTGGCTCGCCCGGCACGGCGTGGAGATCGTGCTCCTCGACGACCCCGAGTGCACCGCCCTGATGCGCGACTTCATCAAGGACCGACCCGAGTTGTGGAATGAGGACATCGGTGAGTGACGCCACCACCCCCAGCGGCCCCACCGCCCCCAGCGGCCCCATCGACCCCGGCGGCTCCGGTGACCCCGGGAGTCCCCGTGCCCCCCGAAGTCCCCGTATTCCGACCGTCGATCTGATGCCCTGGGTCTCCGGCGACCCGGCGGCCCGCCGGGAGATCGCGCGTACGGTCGACGCGGCGCTCCAGAGCGCCGGCTTCCTCCTGGTGACCGGCCACGGCGTCGACCCCGCCCTGCGCACGGCCGTCCGCGAGAGCGCCCGCGCCTTCTTCCGGCTGCCCGCCGAGGTGAAGCAGGCGTACGCCGTCAAGGTCGGCGGCCGCGGCTGGCTCGGCCCGGGCGCCGAGGCCAACGCCTACTCGGAGGGCACGGAAACCCCGCCCGACCTCAAGGAGTCCCTGACCTTCGCGACGCAGGAGCCCTTCGACGACCCGGCGACGAACGCGGAGTGGTACGCACCGAACGTCTGGCCTGCGGAGGCCCCCGAACTCCGGGCGCCGTGCGAGGAGTACCTGGCCCGGATGGCCGAGCTGGAGAACCACCTCCTCGCCCTGCTCGGTGAAGCCCTGGGCCTGGAACCCGACTTCTTCACCAGGCACATGGACCACCCGACCTACGGCTTCAACATCAACTGGTACCCGGGCGCCGAGATCATCGGCGAGCCCGAGGAAGGCCAGTTCCGCATCGGCCCGCACACCGACTTCGGCACGGTCACCATCCTCGACCGCCAGGCCGGCAAGGGCGGTCTGCAGGTCTACACGGACGAGGGCGGCTGGGAGGACGCCCCCTTCGACCCGGACGCCTTCACCATCAACATCGGTGACCTGATGGCCCGTTGGACGGGAGACAGGTGGCGCTCCGGCCGTCACCGCGTGCTGCCGCCGCCCGCCGACGCCCCCGCCGAGGAGCTGATGTCCCTCGTCTACTTCGGCGAGTGCACCCCGGGCACCGTCGTCGAGTCCGTCCCGGCTCCGGTGGGACGGGTGGCCCACGAGCCGGTGGACTCGCACGTGTACCTGCGGGCGAAACTGGACTCGATCACGGTGGTCTGACGACGACCCTCGGGGCGAGCTCCCGCGGAGCACGAGTCACGCGCCCAGCGACCACCGGTTCTGCGATCACTCTCCGCCAACCGCGGCGACACTTTCGCAAGCTGCCGGACATCATGCGGCCTACTCCGAATCAACTCCCCCTCTCCGTGCTGCTGTTGATACACCTCTCAACAGCACGGAGAACCGGACCGCCCCAGAGGGAGATGCGGTGCACAGTGGGCTGCACGGCCGAGGGGCGCTGTTCGACACGGATCCGCCCGGCCTCGTCGCACGGCTTGTCGGCCTGTGCCCGTTCCAGCACGGGCCGACTCCGTTGGAGTACGCGAAGGAGCCGCCGTTCGTGGTGTTCACGGGCGGGCCCGGGCTCGGCAAGAGCGCGGTGCTCGGTGAACTCCGGGCCGCCTACGAGGGGCAGACGCCCCTCGCGCTGATCGACTGCGAGGACGGGCTGTTCGCGCGGCCTCCGGCGCGGCGGCCCGGCGAGGCCTGGTCGCCCGTGTCGCAGGCCGTCCTGACGATCGCCGAGCAGCTCGCCGAACCGGTCGCCGGTGCCGGGCGGATCGCCTTCCCGCGGCTCACGGCAGGGCTGTTGGCGGTCGCCGCGGGCGGCTGGCGCGACCGGGACCTGCCCCGCATCCGCCAGGAGGCCGAGCGGATCCTGCTGCTGAACGACACCGGCTCCTGGGTCGCCGGGTTCACCGGACGCTGGGTCGGCCGGGTGTCGACCAGACTGGTCGACGCGCTGTCCGGTACGGGGCTGGTCGTCGAGCCGATCATCGAGGCGACCCTGGAGGTCTTCTCGGAGGGCGTCACGCCCACCCACCGCCGGCTGCGGAAGGCGGCCACCTGGTACCGCGACTGCCCGAGCGCGGGCGGCAACCCGAAGCTCGGACTCATCCTGCTCTCCGGGCACTTCAGGGCGGGCGGCGACTCCCGCACCCACGCCGAGCGGTATCTCGTACGGGCCCTGCTGGCCGATCTCGACGACGCCTACACCGGTGCCGTACAGCGCACCCACCGGCCGGGCCGTCCGGTCGTCCTCGTCGACAACGTCCAGGCCACGGCCGGTGTCGGGCTGATCGGCTCCGTGCTGCGGGACCGGGCGGACGGCATCGCCGACCGGGTGGCGTTCTTCGCGGGGCTGCGCGGCGACGGCCACCCCTCCCTGCACAACGCCGCACGCCGAGCCCTGCCGGAGGTGGCCCGTGCCACCGGCTGGGAGCCCGGCGGCACGGTCTCGTCCCACGCACTGCTCGTACCGCTGCCGCCGCCCGCCACCACTTCTCCACAGGCTGTGGAAGCCGGTCGGTGACAGCTAGGGCAGTTGGCCGGTCTCGTCGACGATCCCCCGGTCCACCACCGCCACGGATTCGACCAGGTCGCCCGTGTCGAGGACGTCGCACTCGCTCTTCGGCCCGGAGATCCTGACCGTGCTCTCGCCCAGGAACCTGTCCGTCTTCTCGTCGAAGATCAGCTCGCTGCGGGCGCCGACCCGGTCGGGCGTCCAGGAGAGGCTCGCGCCCTTCATGGCGACGGCCACTCCCCGCCGCCCCGCCGCGTCCCGCGCGTCGTTCACGACGAACAGGCCGGGAATGCGCGCGGCAGCCCGGTAGAGCGCGGCGGCGGTCTTCGGCGGCAGGAGCTGGCTGGTCAGCAGGGTCGCGACCTTCTCGTACGCTTTCACGTCGGCGGCCCGCTTGCCCGACGCCCGCTCGCCGGGTTCCAGCCCGTAGAGCCACCGGTACATCCCCTCGGGGTCGGTGGGCAGTTCCTCGACCTGCCGGAAGTACTCGGGCATGGTCTTGCCGGGCAGCTGCCGGGCGATCGTGTTCTCCGTGTACTCGCCGTCGCCGCTCCCCTTCCCGTCCGCGTACTCGCGGCGCAGGCCCTCGCTCTGTCCGTCGACGGACTTCCAGGACTGCTCCACGCCGTACGGGTGGCCCTCCGCCGTCATGGCGCAGTCATCGGGAAACCGCAGGCCAGGGTCCATCTTCCAGTGGTAGTTATCCACTTCGGAGTAGACGAACTGGTTGTCGCGCACCCGCGAGAGCCGCCCCTTCTCCGCCGTCCGGGCGATCCGCTCCAGCAGCTCGGCGGGATTCTGCCGGCTCATGGTGTCGGGCGCGCGGTCGCTCGACGCGATGCCGGGCCGGGCCGACGGCCCGGTGGCGTCCCGGGTCACCGTGACCCCGAGGACGACGGCGACCGACAGGGCGCCCGCCAGAGCCGGGGCCACGAAGGCCGGGCGGCGCCAGAGGGGCGGCCGTACCGGCGGCGGGGTCTCGTTCGCCTCGTTCGCCTCGTTCATCTCGTTCGTGATCTCGCGCATCAGATGCTCCCTCAGGACGCGGTGACGGCCCGGCGGGAGGTCCTTCTCGGGAATCGTGCTCACTGGTTCCCCTCCTGGATGGGCCCGGCCACGGACGGGCGGCCGTCCCTCACCTGTCCGCGCCCGCCGGCGAGTTCCGCCGCGAGCTTCGTGCGCGCCCGGGAGAGCCGGGAGCGCACCGTGCCGACCGGGATGCCGAGCGCCTCCGCGGCGGCGGCGTAGTCGAGGCCGCCCCAGACGCACAGCGCGAGCACCTCGCGCTCGGGGCGGCGCAGCCGGTCGACGGCGACGCGTACGGACCTGAGGTACTCCACGTCGTCGATCCGGGCGGCGACCTCGTCGGCGAAGTCGCGCTCGGCCTCGGCGGGCGGCAGCCGTGCCACCGCCGCCGTGTGACGCCGGGCGGCCCGGCGCCTGTTGCGGGCCACGTTCGTGGCGATGCCGAGCAGCCACGGCCGCGGCGAACCGCCCTCCTCGTCCAGCCGCTCCCGCAGCCGCCAGGCCTCCAGGAACGTCAGCGACACGATGTCCTCGGCCCCCGACCAGTCCCCCGTCAGCCGGAACGCGTGGTTGTAGACGGAGCGCGCGTACGCGTCGAAGAGCCCGCCGAACGCCTCCGCGTCCCCGGCCCGGATACGGGCGCGCAACTCCCGCTGCCCCGGGTGGTCCCCCTGATTCGTCTCCACGTCCCCCACCTGTCCGTACGACGAAGGCCGGTTCCCGTGACGTGCGTCACATGGAACCGGCCTCGGGTCGTACGAGGGTGTCAGACGGAGGTGTCGTACGGGGATGTCGGACGGAGGTGTCAGACGCCCGCGTAGGAGTGCTTGCCGGTGACGAAGATGTTCACGCCGTAGTAGTTGAACAGCCAGCAGGCGAAGGCGATGAGCGCGATGTACGCGGCCTTGCGGCCCTTCCAGCCGGCGGTGGCCCTGGCGTGCAGGTAGCAGGCGTAGGCGACCCAGGTGATGAAGGACCAGGTCTCCTTGGGGTCCCAGCCCCAGTAGCGGCCCCACGCGTCGCCCGCCCAGATGGCGCCCGCGATGATCGTGAACGTCCACAGCGGGAAGACGGCGGCGTTCACGCGGTACGAGAACTTGTCGAGGGACGCCGACGCGGGCAGCCGCTCCATGACGGACGTGGCGAAACGGCCGGGCTTCCCGCCGGTCATCAGCTTGTTCTCGTACGAGTCCTTGAAGAGGTACAGGATCGAGCCGACCGCGCCCACGTAGAAGACGGCACCGCAGAAGATCGCGGTGGAGACGTGGATGTAGAGCCAGTACGAGTGGAGGGCGGGAACCAACTGGTCGCTGGCGGTGTACAAGACAGTGACGGCGAGACCGAGATCGAGGAGGACCGTGGTCACCAGGAAGAGGCCCATCCAGCGGACGTTCTTCTTCATCGCGAGCAGCGAGAGGTACACAGCGACGGCGACGGTGGAGAAGGTGATGTTGAACTCGTACATGTTGCCCCACGGCGCCCGCTGCACCGACAGAGCACGCGTGATCACACCGCCGAAGGCGATGAGGAAGGCGAGCACGGTCAGGGACACGGCGATACGCCCGTAGAGGTCCCCCTGCTCGTCCCCGCCGTGCGCGCCGGGCCCGTCCGGCACGTCCCGGGAGCCGGGTGCGGCCCGCGTGACGACCTTGGGCCGTTCCAGTACGGCGGTCCCGCCCGCGTTCTTCACGGTGACCGCGGGAGCCGCCGCCTTCTCGGCGTCCTTGTCCGCGGTCAGCGCGGCGGCCGTCCGGCCGACCTTGCTGCGGCTGCCGAAGAGCCATTCGGCGATGTACGCGAAGAAGGCCAGCGTGTAGACGGCCATCGCGGAGTAGATCAGCGTGTTGCTGAGGTTCGCGAGGTTTTCGTTGGTCGCGGCGGCGAGCTCGGTTGCGGCGGCGAGAGTCACTTCTCAGCCCCTTCGGCGGCAGGTACGGCGGGGGGTTCGGGGGTGGAGGTCTTTGTTTCCGGGTCCGAGTCCGGCTCCGACTTGGCATCGGCGCCGGTGTCCGGGGTGTCGTCGGACGCGTCGTCCGGAGTGTCCGGTGCGCCCGGGGCCAGGTCGTACAGGATCCCGGCCAGGTTGCCCAGTTCCTCCGGGACCTTGGCGGACTCGCTGCGGCCGAGGCCGGCCATTTCGACGACGGTGACGCCGTCGGGACCGGCGGTGGCGCGGACCCAGACGCGGCGGCGCTGGATGAAGAGGGAGGCGGCGAGGCCGAAGATGGCGGTGAGGGCTCCGGCGAGGGCCCAGCCGGAGCCGGGCTGCTCGGTGACCTGGAAGCCGGCCCACTCCTTGATCTCCTTCTCGAAGGTGATCGAGCCGGCACCGTTCGGGAGCTTCATCGTCTCGCCGGGCAGCAGCCGCTTCTTGAGCAGGTTGCCCTTGGAGTCCTTGAACTGCTTCATGTTGGACTTGTCGAGCTGGTACACGCTCTGCGGCAGACCCGAGTCGACGCCCAGATCACCGTGGTACGCGGACAGCGCCAGCACGGGGAAGTCCAGCGCGGGGAACAGCGAGAGCATCTGCCCCTTGCCCGCCCCGGCGAACGTCGGCACGAAGAAGGCGTTGAAGCCGAGTTGTTCCTTCACGCCCTTGGCGTTGCGGTAACCGTCGAGGACCTTGATCACACCGGAGGAGGTGACGTTCGAGTCGAGCGGCAGCAGGGGCACTGCCTGGCTGAAGACGACGTTGCCCTTGCCGTCCCTGACGGTGACGACAGGAGCGTACCCATGGCTGACGAGGTAGACCTTCGAATCGTCGATCACCATCGGCTTGTTGACCTTGATCGTCCGCCGCTGCTCCTTGCCGTCGGCACCCTCGCTGTAGGTGACGTGGGCCTCGAAGGTACGCGGAGTGCCCGTGCTGGGCCCCGTCCGCTCGTACGTACCCTTGAACTTGTTCAGAACGAAGCTGAACGGCTCCAGGTCGTCCGTGCTGAAGAGGTTCCCGGACTTGAAGTCGTCGTACTGCGTGAGGGTGTTGGCGAAGCCGTCGCCCTCGATGATCAGCTTGTTGCCCTCGGACTTGAAGAGCTGGCCCCAGGCGAAGGCGATCAGCATCACGATCAGCGCGATGTGGAAGGCGAGGTTGCCGACCTCGCGGAGGTAGCCCTTCTCGGCGGCGACGGCGTCACCGGCGAGGTGCGCGCGGAAGCGGCGGCGCTTCAGCAGCTTCAGGGCCTCTTCGCGGACCGCCTCGGGCTCGGCCCCGGTCCGCCAGGTCGTGTAAGCGGGCAGCCGCGTCAGCCGCCGCGGCGCACCCGGCGGGCGGCCGCGCAGCTGGCCGACGAACTGCCAGGTGCGGGGCACGATGCAGCCGACGAGGGAGATGAACAGGAGGATGTAGATCGCCGAGAACCACGCGGAGCTGTAGACGTTGAACAGGCCGAGCTTCTCGTAGACCGGCCCGAGCGTGGTGTGCCGCGTCAGGAAGTCGTCGACCTTCGTCGGGTCGGTCCCCGACTGCGGGATCAGGGACCCCGGGATCGCGCCGAGCGACAGCAGAAAGAGCAGGATCAGCGCGACCCGCATGGAGGTCAGCTGCCGCCAGAACCAGCGGGCCCAGCCGACGGCCTCGCGGCCGGCCCACGCGAACCACCCCGCGGCACCGGGGGCCCGCGAACCGCCGAAGGAGCCGGGTACCACCGTCTCCCGGGGCGCGGTGGACAACTGCGCCCCGGCTTCGCCGAGTTCGCCCGCGTCCCGCGCCACGGCGGCCTCGCCTCCGGCGTCCGAAGCCGCGGCCTCGCCGCCTGTCCGCACGTCCGTGTCCCGTGTCGTGCTCATCGATCAGATCCCTACCGTGAAGCCGTTGGACCAGCCCTGCATCTCCTGCACGATGCTGTCCCACACACCGGTCAGCAGGAGCAGGCCGGTCGCGATCATCATGCCGCCGCCGATCCGCATGACCCACACGTAGTGGCGCTTGATCCAGTCGAAGGCACCGAGTGCCTTGCGGAAGGCCACCGCGGCGAGGACGAAGGGCAGGCCCAGACCGATGCAGTACGCGACCGTCAGTATGGCCCCACGGCCCGCGCTCGCCTGGTCGAACGCGAGCGCCTGCACAGAGGCGAGCGTCGGTCCGATGCAGGGCGTCCAGCCGATCCCGAAGAGCGCGCCGAGCATGGGAGCCCCCGCCAGGCCGACCGTCGGCCGCTTGTGGAAGCGGAATTCACGCTGAGTGAGCCAGGGCATCAGGCCCATGAAGAAGACACCCATGAGGATCATGAGCGAGCCGAGCACCTTGGAGAGGGTGCCCTGGTACTCCTGCAGGGTCGAGCCGAAGTAGCCGAAGAGGGCTCCGCCGGAAACGAACACCGCGGTGAAACCGAGCACGAACAGCGAGGCACCCGCGACCATCCGCCCGCGCCGAGCCTCGGCGAGGTCGGCGCCGCCGATCCCGGTGACGTACGAGAGGTAGCCGGGCACGAGCGGCAGGACGCAGGGTGAGAAGAAGGAGACGAGACCGCCGAGGATCCCGATCGGGACGGCGAGCGCCAGGGCCCCGGTGAGGACGGTCTGGTTCGGGTCGGTGGCTGCGGCGAGGAGGGACACGAGCGGTCACTTCTCCGCGAGGATCGGCTTGAGCATCTTGCGCAGCTTCTCCTCGCTGAGCGCCTGCAGCGACCGGGACGCGATCTTCCCGTCCCGGTCGATGATGACCGTGGAGGGGATGGCCTGCGGGTTGAGCGTGCCCTTCTTGAAGCGGAGCAACAGCCTGCCCGTCGGGTCGTAGAGGCTCGGGTAGGTGATCCCGTACGCCTTCTCGAACGCCAGCGCCGGGCCGGTGCTGGTGTCGCGGGTGTTGATGCCGACGAACTGCACGCCCCGGTCCTTGAGATCCGCGGAGACCTTCTTGAAGTTCTTCGCCTCCAGGCGGCACGGTGCGCACCAGGAGCCCCAGACGTTCAGGACGACGATCTTGCCCCGGTAGTCGGCGACGTCGAGTTGCTTACCGTCGATGGTCTTCCCGGACAGGTCGGGGGCCTGTGTCCGGTTGCCCTTCTCGACCGTGGCGATGCCGTCGGAGCCGGTGACGAACCCGGTGTTGCCCGCCCCTCCGGACGTGCCCCCGGAACCGCACGCGGACAGCAACAGGGCCGCGACGACGGCCCCGCAGGTCAGCAGGACGGCGCGGCCACGACTACGGCTGCGGGCTCGGTTCGTACTGTTCGTGCGCTGAAAGGTCCGGATCGAGCGCTGGGGGGCGCGGCTGGCGGCACTCATGTGAAAAGTTTCGCATGTCCGTTCCGAGGATCTTGCCCACCCCCCTCGCAGGCGGAAACCCGCATGTCAGACGCCACTTCGGGCACTGCTCCGGGCGGCCGTCAGGCGGCCTTGCCCGAGCCCTTCTCCGACCTGTTCGCGGAGTTCGTGCCGACCTCGCCGAGGAACCCGTTCCAGCCACCGGCCGGTTCCTGCCCCACGCCGAGGGACCGCAGCTTCTCCAGGACGGCCGGGTCCTGCGCGTCCAGCCAGTCCACGAACTGGCGGAACGACACCAGGCGTACGTCCTTCTTGCCGGCGATGTGCTTCAGCGCGCCCTCGACGGCATCCATGTAGATGCCGCCGTTCCACTCCTCGAAGTGGTTGCCGACGAAGAAGGGGGCGCGATTCGTCTCGTATGCCCGCTTGAAGCCAGCTATGTACGAGTTGGTCGCCTGCTCGCGCCAGGCCGGGTAGTTGGCGGGCGGCGCCTGCGTCGAGTTGACCGACTGGTTGGCGAGGATGTTGTAGTCCATCGAGAGGACCTCGAAGGTGTGGCCGGGGAAGGGGATCGCCTGGAGCGGCAGGTCCCAGAGGCCGCCGTTCTTCCTGGGCCAGACCTGGGTGCCGCCGGGCGAGGAGGCGTCGTAGCGCCAGCCGAGCTCGCGGGCGGTGGGCAGCAGATTGCTCTGTCCGAGCAGACAGGGCGTGCGGCCGCCGATGAGTTCCTTCTCGTAGTCGAAGGGCAGCGCGGGCACCTCGGCCTCGCTCCAGCCCGTGTTCGTGCGCCATTCCTTGACGAAGGACTTCGCCTGGGCTATCTCGCTCTTCCACTGGGCGGGCGTCCAGTTGCCGACCGTGCCGCTGCCGCCGCAGAAGTGACCGTTGAAGTGCGTGCCGATCTCGTGACCGTCGAGCCAGGCCCGCCGGACGTTCTTCAGCGTCGACTTGATGTGGTCGTCCGTCAGATAACCGATGTCGGACGCGCCCGGCGCGTTGTTCGGCGGGAGGTACTTGCGCTTTTTCGACTCGGGCAGCAGATAGAGCCCGGAGAGAAAGAACGTCATGCTCGCGTCGTGCTCTTCGGAGAGTTTCAGGAATCGCTCGAAGAGGCCGTTGCCGACGTCACCCGCGCCGTCCCAGGAAAAGACGACGAACTGCGGCGGGGTCTCGCCGGGTTCGAGACGCCGGGGCCTACCGGGCTGCTTCGGCTGCTTACCGGTGAAGGAGGTGGAACCGTCACCGATGGGGCGTACGGGGTGGTCGCCACGCCTGTTTCCGCCGTTACCGCGGTT
Organism: Streptomyces sp. ActVer; assembly: GCF_027270795.1. Taxonomy (NCBI): domain Bacteria; kingdom Bacillati; phylum Actinomycetota; class Actinomycetes; order Kitasatosporales; family Streptomycetaceae; genus Streptomyces; species Streptomyces sp. ActVer. The sequence goes on along the minus strand of NZ_JAPWHT010000112.1, from coordinate 12,185 downwards.
TCCGCCGCTGTTTCCGGAACCCCCGACCCCGCCGGAGCCGTCTCCCAGTGCGGTACCGCAGCCCCCGAGTCCCAGCGCGGCCGCGGCCCCGGCCCCGAGCCCCAGCGCTCCCCTTCGGTTGATGTCGCGCATTCCGCCCCCGTTCGTCGTGCCCTGCGCCCATGTCGAATGGACACCGGGTTAGAGGGCACGACGAACACGTGGGTTCCCGGTCACACGCACATATTTCGGTGACTATCCGAAGATGAACCTGTAACGGACACACCGGAACGCGACAGACCGATTACCCCGTCTCGACAAGACGGCTCCTTATCGGCGGGCTCGGGCATTGGCGCGCCCGTTAGGGGCGCGGGGAACTGCGCGACAAGCCCCCACCGGCCCGCACTACGAGAACTACGCTCCGAAGGCCTTGGACTTACCCTTCACCGGCTTGGCCCCCGCAAGGAGATGCGCAGGCACAAGATCCCGCGCAGGCTCGCTGTAGCCAACAGACACGATCTTGTCGCCCTGGTACGTGAAGGTCGTCAACGACGCCAACGTGCACTGCCGCTTCCGCGGGTCGTGCCACAACCGCCGCCGCTCCACGTAGGACCGCACGATCCAGATCGGCAGCTGATGGCTGACACACACGGCCTCATGCCCCCGAGCCGCGTCCTTCGCGGCGTCGAGCGCCCCCATCATCCGTACGACCTGGTCCACGTACGGCTCGCCCCAGGACGGCTTGAACGGGTTGACGAGGTGTTTCCAGTTCTCGGGCCGGCGCAGCGCACCGTCACCGACCCCGAAGGTCTTGCCCTGGAAGACGTTGTCGGCCTCGATCAGCCGGCCGTCGGTCGCGAGCTCGAGACCGTGCGACTTGGCGATCGGCGTGGCCGTCTCCCGCGCCCGCTCCAGCGGCGAGGAGACGACATGCGTGATGTCCCGCGAGGCGAGATGCTCGGCGACCCGCTCGGCCATCTGCTGCCCGAGCTCGGACAGGCGGTAGCCCGGGAGTCGCCCGTACAGAACCCCGTCCGGGTTGGCGACCTCGCCGTGCCGCATCACGTGTACGACGGTGATGTCACTCATGCTGCCGTGGCCTCCGCTGCTGCCCGTGCCGCCGCCGGAAGGGCGTCGGCGATCCGCTGAACCGCCCGTTCGTCGTGCGCCGTCGACACGAACCAGGACTCGAACGAGGACGGCGGCAGGTAGACACCCTGCGCCAGCATCGAGTGGAAGAACGCGGTGAACCGGTACGACTCCTGCGCCTTCGCGTCCTCGTAATTATGTACGTCTGCCTCGGTGAAGAAGACGGAGAACATGTTGGACGCGTTCTGCAGCTGGTGCGCCACACCTTCCTTGGTGAGGGCGTCCGTAACGAGCGTACGGATCTGCTCGGACACCGCGTCGACCTTCACGTACGCGGCGTCGTCGAGCAGCCGCAGCTGCGCGAGCCCGGCGGCGGTCGCGACCGGATTCCCGGACAGGGTGCCGGCCTGGTAGACGGGCCCCGCGGGCGCAAGGAACGCCATCACGTCCCTGCGCCCGCCGAACGCGGCGGCCGGGAAGCCGCCGCCCATGACCTTGCCGAAGGTCATGAGGTCGGGGGTGACGCCGTCGACGCCGTACCAACCGGCTTTGCTGGTGCGGAAGCCGGTCATGACCTCGTCAGAGATGAACAGCGCGCCGCCCTCGGCACAGACGTCCTTGAGCCCCTGGTTGAACCCGGGCCCGGGCGGCACCACACCCATGTTCCCGGGCGAAGCTTCCGTAATAACGCAGGCGATCTCACCGGGATGGGCCCGGAAGGCCTCGCGCACGGCGTCGAGATCGTTGTACGGCAGGACGATGGTGTCCCCGGCCTGGGCGCCGGTGACACCCGGGGTGTCGGGCAGCCCGAAGGTGGCGACGCCGGAGCCGGCCGCGGCGAGCAGCGCGTCCACGTGCCCGTGGTAGCAGCCGGCGAACTTCACGACCTTGGCGCGCCCGGTGAACCCGCGGGCCAGCCGGATCGCGGACATGGTGGCCTCGGTCCCGCTGGACACGAGCCGCACCTGCTCCAGGGGCTCGATCCGCGCGACCATCTCCTCGGCGAGGGCGACCTCGCCCTCCCCCGGCGTACCGAAGGAAGTACCTCGGGACACGGCCTCCTGGACCGCCGCGATCACCTCGGGACGGGAATGGCCGAGGATCATCGGTCCCCAGGAACAGACCAGGTCCACGTACTCCCTCCCGTCGGCGTCCGTCAGGTAGGGACCGCTGCCGGACACCATGAACCGGGGCGTACCGCCCACGGCCCGGAACGCGCGGACCGGAGAGTTCACGCCACCGGGCGTGACGGCCGCCGCACGGTCGAAAAGGGTCTGCGAGACCGGCGCCTCATAGGGGTACGGGACCGCCGCCCCCGCCTCGGATGACGCACCGCCGGAGATGTTGTTCGCCTCTGCCATGTACTTCAGCGTACGGCCCGGGGCGGGTCGCCCAGGCTCTGCCCCTGGGGTCTCCGACCACGGGGGCTCCCGCCCGAACCCCTCACTCCGGATGCCCGATTTCACCGATATCTGCTAATCGGCTCGGGAACGGTATACCCTGCTGTCACGTGATACCGCGCGCCGCTCCACTCTTCGTTGGTCACCGCGAGCGCGAACTACCTAGACTCCCTGAAGGTGCCGTTCTCGGGGATAGTTGACTTCACACGCGTGGGGTCGGTCCACGGCGACGGACAAGTGTTTCAACGCACGTTTCGGCGGGCGGTCGTGGGGGAGGTCACTCTCACGATGATCGGGTTGCGTGGCGGGGGTCGCGCGCCTTGGAAAAGCAGTCGGGTGGAGATATGCATCGCGGTGGCGGACTGGGCGAAGGGACCGATGACCTGGGTCCTCGGCGTGCCCGGCGGGGGAAGCACCGACGCGAGGCGGAAGCGGCCGAGACACGTCAGGCACAGGGATCGCAGGGCGAACCTGAGCGGAACGACCCGTCGAGCCGTATGGACGGTATGGACTACACAGACCGCGGGGCAGACCAGCTCAGGGCAGGAAGCGGGAATGGTGGCCGGGTGGGGGTGACGTACAAATACTTCGGAGCCCCGGACGGCGCGACCGCCGCGCGCGTTCCGATCTCCATGAGGCCCGAAGAACTCGGCGGCGACGAGCTCGGCATGAATGGCATGTTCACCAAGATCAAGCCGGAGACGATGGCCGCGATGGTCCTCACCGGCATAGAGGGCATACCTCTGCACAAGGTGCCCCCGCTGGAACTCGTCGTCCTCCACCCCGACTACGCCGTCGTCAAGCTCCCCATGACCGTCGTCGACCCCCTGCGCGGCATCGGCGAGGAGGCCGTGGGCGCGGCCGCCTTCATCTGGTCCACGGTCCCGGACCGCGGCGGCCCCCGAGACGCGTACAACGTGTACCAGCTGCTGCACGAGTGGCAGGACTTCAGCCACCGGCTGCACGAGGCGGGGCACCAGCCGTACTGCCTGGTGTGGCCCTGACCTGACCCCTGATCCGGGTTTCCTGCGAACCGGGCGGAGCTTTCGGGCTCCGCCCTCGTCATGTTCCCGAAGGGGCGGCCGGGCATTCGCCGTCTTCGGTCTCGGCGGCGCCGATCACATCCGGTCCCGGCCCTGCGGTCCTACCTGGGCGCCGGGGGTTTGCGGTGTTTCCCTGTGCCAGAGCCGAGCGGTTTCGGCTTCGACCCTGCCGGCGGGGGCTCGCTGGTCGCCGCCGCCGGGTAGAGGATGGCCTTGGTCTCGGTCAGGTTGGCTGCGAAGGCGAGGGGCTCCCAGGCGTACCCGTTCCACCGCTCGATGACGCGTGGTGCGTCCGGCTGCAGATGCCCTCCCTTGGGGCCGTCGCCGGGGACAACGGGCACGGCGCGAAGCCGGCCGATCTTCGCGTCACGGCGCTCCGCCCAGTCCTTCAGCGGTTCGTCGTCCATCCTGGCGTTCCTCGCGTCGGTGGTGGCTGTCTCAGGAGGGTAGCGGCCACTGCGGGCCGTCCGGGTTCCCGAGCCAGACCGCCTGCCCGTCCGGGGAGACCATCACGCCGAACGCAGCGGTGTTCGGTGAGCCGTACTCCTCCCAGGTGGCCACCGCCGACTCGACCGCGTCCCACAGGCGGCACGGACCGCCCTGGCGAACCTGCCAGCCGCTGTCCGTGGGAGCGAGGACGGCGAAGGAATCGGTAACGCTGTCCAACAGAAACGTGCTGACCGTGCCACCGTCGACCGCCATCGAGAAGAAGCGGGCGTCCGGCGCCGCGAGCTGCGCCATGAACGCCGGCCCGGAGCTGGTGAGAACCTCTGGCCCCCGTGCGGCTCTCCGTACCGTCCCGTCGTCGGGCCCCGGCACCATGCCGAGGCTCTCCGGTGCGTCCTGCTGGCGGGCGATCATGAAGCTTGGGGCGTCCTCGCTGAACCAGCCGCTCGCGCTGTCACCGGTGACGATGAGTTTGGCCAGGCCGAGGGAGCGCATCCAGCCGCGAAGGGTGGTGAGGATGACGCCGCCCGGCCGGACCTGTTCCAGCCAGGCAGGCGGGATGCTGCGGAAGCCACACGTGGCGATCAGCCGGTCGTACGGGGCTCCGTCGGGGTGGCCAGCGCGACCGTCCCCCACCAGCAGGTGGGGGGTATGACCGGATCCGGTGAGGGCGTGGCCGGCTCGTCGGGCCACGCCCTCGTCCGTCTCGATCGAGGTCACGCTCTCGCTGCCAAGCCGGTGGCACATCAGTGCTGTCGAGTAACCGGTTCCGGTGCCGATCTCCAGCACATTCATGCCGTCCTGCACATCCAGGTCTTCGAGCATCCGGACCACGAGGCTCGGCAACGTCGACGACGAGGTCGGGGTCGCGTTGCTGATCGGCTTCGGGTCGGCCCAGTCGATGTCCCGGCCGTCGAACTGGGTCATCCATGTCTCGTCGGTGTAGACGAGCCGGAGCCACTCCTCCTTACCGACCGTCTCCTGTGTGACCGAATCCCAGCTGGTGACGCCCGGGGCGTGATTCTCCCGGTAGAAGCGCGGGATGAACCTGTGGCGGGGCACGGCCTCCACGGCGGCCCGCCACTGCGGCGAGCGCAGCCAGCCGTCCTTCTCCAGTTGTCGGGCGAGCCGGCGCCGGAGATCGGCCGCGGCCGTCTCGATATCGGTCTCACTGGCCACGAAGTCCTCCTTCCAGGAGATCGGCGAGTGCGGCAGTCATGGGCAAACCGGTCGGCGACTCCATCCATGCCCACTGCCCAGAAGGGTTGCACTCGATGAAGATCCACTCACCGCGGTCGGTCAGAGCGAAGTCGAACGCCCCGAAGACGAGCCCGAAGTGCTTCAGATAGGCACCCATCGACCGCTCCACCACGGGTGGCGCGGCAAGCGGCGTGTATGTGTGAGTGCCGTAGTCCGTACGCCAGTCGAGGAGACCGGAGTCGATCCGCACGGCGAAGATCTGCTCGCCGATCACAGTCACCCGGATATCGGCAACCTTGTGCACCCGCTTCTGGAAAAGGTGCATGGTGCCGGTCACGGAATCGTCGATCTCGTCGGCGGTCACCTCGGTCACTGGGACGGTCTGGGCCTTGCCGTCGACCAGGTAGAGCGGAACCGAGATCGGCTTGAAGATGACGGCACCTTGCGCCTTGATGAAGGCCCGCGCGTCGTCGGGAACGTTGGTGATCAACGTCGGCGGAAGCGTGAAGCCAGCCGCCGCCGCTGCCGCGAGCCCGGCTGGCTTGTACTCGGCGTCGCCGATGCGATTGGGGTGGTTGACGTAAAGGCAGCCGGGCAGCGAGGTCAGGATGCCTCCGAGCCCGTAGCGCGCCTGGGCGACGGCGAACCGTTCGTCCTGCTTGTCGAGGTGGGGGAAGGCAAATCCGGAGGGGCGCCGGTAGTACATGGAACGCACCGCGCCCAGGTCGGCACGTCGGCTCGGGGTCTGCACGCTTCCCCGCCACCCGTCAGTGCCGCCGATGGCGGTCGAACACGACAGAGTGACGGGGAAGTCACCGGAGTCGAACCGCACGACCGGGACACCCCGGTCGTGCAGCTCGGCGATCACGAAGTCCGCAGTCGGGTCGTCGAGGTTGGTGACGACCAGGACCGGACGATCGTCGTTCGTCACCACGGTCACTGGTCTGTGTCGTTCCCCGTATCGCTGTCCGGGGAGTCGCTGTTGCGGTCACCCTGGCCCGTAGTGCCGGTCGCCGGATTCGTGCCGGAGGACGTGCCGTGGCCCGGGGACATGGTGGGCGCCCCGGAAGTGTCGAAGTACCGGGCGGTCTGCGTCTCCGGATCCAGTGTCACCGTCGCGTAGGCGGGGCCCTCGATGGGCGGGTACGGGGCGATGCGACGCAGAGCCCACGGGGCCGCGGTCAGATGCCCCTGCGGCAGCGGGCTGCCCGTGGGAAAGCGATCCATGTGGTTGAACACGGTCTTCCTTCCTGTCGGAGGTTCTTGTCCTTCGTGTGACTTGCTCACCCGCACGGCATCGAGGAACCCGGTCGTGCTTGTGCGGGAGTCTCAGGGGCGCAGGGAAGAAGAGGCGCCGGGGCCTACGTCGAAACAGGACCGGGATTCCGGAGTCCGTCCAGGACCCGTTGAAGGAGGCTGATGTCCGGTGCACGGGCCTCGACCGCCAGTCGACCGTCGCCGTACCAGCAGCTGAGCTGCTGCCGCCACGCGGTCTCGGCACACTGCACCTCGGCGCGGATCTCGCCGAGAGCCAGTCCCGACTCGACGCGAAGCCGCACAAGGTCGGTGGGAGTTATCCGGACCGGCTTTGGGAGAACCACCATGTCGGCCTCGTCAGACGGACGAGCCGGGCCGAAGGCCAGCTCCACGCACGCGTCCGGGAACGGGTCGCTGACAAGCTCCTCCGAGGTCAGGAGCCGTAAGGAGATACGCGAGATCAGCATGCGGCCGGCACCCGCAGCTCTGCCCAGACGAGCTTGCCCCAACGATGCAGGTCGTAGCCCCACCGCCAGCTCAGCGACTCCACCAGGAGCAGACCTCGGCCGCCCTCGGAGTCACCTTCAGGACAGCCCTGTTCCGGGGTGTCTCGGCACTTGTCGGCAACGCCGATCCGAATCACTTCGGCCGTCTCGCGCCGAATCACCACACGGATCACGCGACAGGGCGTGTGGCCGACGGCATTGCTGATCAGCTCCGAAACGATCAGAGTGCCCACCTCGGCCAACTCGTCTATGCCCCAGGTGTCCAGAGCCGCGGAGACAAGCAGACGCGCGCGGCGCGCGGACTCCGGCTCGCACGGCATCGTCTCGGTGTAGCCCGGGACACCGGTCGCTGTTGGTTTGGCGGCGGTCATGGTCAAGGGGTCATCCCTCCGAGGCTGGGACGCCCGCCCCCGACGGGTGCGCAGGGGCGGGCTTTCCTCCACGCCATCGAGAGGCAGGAAGGGGAATCTCGCCCGCTCAACGGCTGGTACCGAGTCAACGGCCCTTGGCCGACGGCGAACAGGAAATGTCGTGCCCCGCCGTACCTCCGCGAACCGGAAGACTTTACGCTCCGATGACCTCGGGTCTGGTTCGGCCAGTGACCACAGGGCTACGGTCGGTCCATGGGAGCGAACGCCATCCTCAAGAGCCGGATGGAGGAACTCGGGCTCACCCAGGAAGAATTGGCTGGTCGGATGAACGCTGCGCTGGCAGAGATCACCGGCAGGCCCGGTGACGTCTCCGACCGCACAATCCGCAACCTCCTCAATGGGACCTCCCGCCGCCCCATCGGACGCACGTGTGCAGCCCTGGAGCGAGTGTTCGGTTGTCCCGTCGAGGACTTAGGGTTCAGCGCACCACGCACCATGCAACACCCGCAGGAGGACCCCGTGCGGCGTCGCACTTTCCTCACCTCAACGACCGGGAGCGCGGCCGCCGCCGTTCCCTTGGTGACCCAACGCCGAACGGTCGGCATGTCGGACGTGGCCCGGGTCGCTGCTGGGATGAACGCCCTTGTCGAAGCCGACGACCGCCAGGGCGGACACACGGAACTGGAGAAGGCCGCCTCCCAGGGCCGCAACAGGGTCCTGGAGCTACAGCAGCGCAACGCCAGCGAACGTGTCCGCCGAGCCCTGTACGCACTGGCCGCCGAGTACACCACCATCGCCGCTTGGTCCTGCATCGACGCTCGCGATCTCGACCAGGCCCAGAGCTACCTGAACGAATCAGCGACGTACGCCGGCCTCTCCCAGGACGGCCCCACCGAAATGCGGGTCTGGGTCAACCTCTCGATGCTTGCCTACCAGCGACAGAACTGGCCCGAAGCGCTCGCGGCAGCTCAGGCCGCGCAAGCCTCCTCAGCGGCTCGCCGAGACCCGTTCTTCGACTCGCTGGGGCGAGTCCGCGTCGCTCTCGCATACGCGGCCCTCGGTGACGGCCATGCAGGCCTGCGCTCTCTGGGATCGGCCCAGGACACCTTCACCAGGGTGGCCGACCGCGACCGCCCACGCTGGACGGCTTTCTACGGGCAGGCCGAACTCGACCACCTCGCCGCGATCGTCCAGTTCAACAGCGGACGCCACCCTCATGCCGAAGCCATGGCACACCGCGCTCTGGCCAGGATCCCGTCCGCCTTCCGGCGCAACAGGGCCCTCGCGACCGCCCAACTCGCCCTCGCACAGCTCCACCAGGGAGAAGCCGAACAGGCCACGGCCTCAGCCACCGATGTCTTCACGATCATGGATGGCGACCCACTGCCCGGCCGTATGCGCACCCTCATGGGCGACTTCCACCGGGGCCTGTTCGTCATGGCCCCCTCCGCCTCCTACGCACGAGACTGGGCAGACCGCATGCGAACCGAATGGAGCCGAGCGTGACCGACCTGCGTCACTTCCAGCACGGAAACCTTCCCGAAGGCTTCCGGCAGATGCTCATCGACGTACACGCCGACGCCTACGCCGACCAGATGGACGACCCCTTCCACCAGCGCTTCGCCTGGTTCGTCGACCACTGGACCGGCATGGACGGCTTCTCCTGCGTGGTGGCGTACGACGAAGACGAACCGGTCGGCTTCGCCTACGGCGCCCCGCTCGCCCCCGGCCGCGAATGGTGGCGCTCCACCGCGTACGAGCCGAACAACGGCTATTCCTCCACCTACGCGGTCTCCGAGGTGATGGTGCGCCCAAGCTGGCGTAAGCAGGGAATCGCCGACCGCCTGCACGAGGCGCTACTCAAGGAACGTACGGAAGACCTCGCCGTGCTGCTGGTCGACGTCACACACCCCAAGGTCCAAGCGCTCTACGAGACATGGGGATACGCCAGAGTCGGCAAGCAGCAACCGTTCGCCGACTCACCGGTGTACGCGGTCATGGTCAAAGACCTTCGAGACTGAGTCAGGAACTGGAGCCCATGACTCCCTTGGCTCTGATGGCAAGGCGAGGTGCCAGGACGACCAAATCGACCAGTGCTGTCAGTGGGGCAGGGCAGACTGGACACCGTGACGACACCCGACATCCGAGGGCTGGCGCAACTTGAACGCGCCGTCCTGGATGACACCACCTCTCTCGCTACCGCCCTCCGGCGGTGCATCATGCTGGCTGGCTACGCCCACCACCGGGAACTGCGCGCCTGGGCGCTGAAGGAGCTGGAAGGGTACGCGGCGGCTGATGAGCTGCCCTCGTACCGGAAGGTGCCAGCCGCGCTCGAAGTCGTGGTGGACCTCTATCTGCCGGGCCAGATCATCCGGGGCAACACCCAGCGGATCAGCCCGGGGCAGTTACCCCAGCCCGCTCGGGATCGCGGCATCGGAGAGAGCGCACCGATCCGACAAGGAGTCCGGGAACTCGAAGCCGTCGTCACCCGTGGCGACACAGTGGTACGTCTGAGCCCGCCCGGCTCGGCTGAATACGTACTGCTGATGACACAGGAACAGCACCAGTTGGGAAACGAAGGCTCCCACATTACGTCTCTGCACTGGGACGTCTCCGTTGCCAGCATCGAAGGCGTCCTCGATCACATCAGAACTCGTCTGACCCAGTTCGTCGCGGAAGTGAGAGCAGCCATGCCCGCCGGTCAGCAGAACCCCAACCCCGACCAGATCGACTTGGCCGCACAGCAGGCCCTTAACATCACGGGAGGCGACGGCTCCACCTTCAACATCACCGCGCCGAACGCGAAGGCGGACCGGGGCGGCACCGCGAGCGCCAACATCAACGAACCCACACCCGCGACTCCGCAGCCCTGGTGGCACCGCAGCTCAGTCATCTGGACCGCCATCGGAGCGGTGGCGGCGACCGCCAGCGTCATCGCCACCGTGGTCTTGACGAAATGAGACTCGGCCGAAGCCGACTCGACCGGCTGGAGCGCCACGTCCTCAACGAGAGCCACTCGCTCGCCCCAATCCTGCGGCAGGTGATTACCCTCGGCGTCGACGCCCACTCCGCAGCGCTGCACACTTGGGCCCTGCTCGAACTCCAGGGCTATGAGGGTACGGATGTGCCGGTCCCCGACTACCGGAAGATTCCAGCGCCCCTGGTAATGGACGGCCACACCGGGAGGTTCCAGTTCCGGGAACAGCCGGTCAGCATGTTCGACTTGCCGGACTTCGCCCGTGACAGCCTGGGCGACGAACTCCGCCTCGGGATCGGTGTGGGCCAGATCGAGTCGCTGATCACCAGGCATCCAGGCCAGACCGTGCAGCTCGGTCCGGCTTTGGCTGCCGAACTGGCCGTGGTGATGAGCCAGAACTCCCCCAGGCAGGTGCTCAGGGTGTACTGGTCGGTGCACGTGTCAGCCCTGGAGGGTGTCCTCGACCAGGTCCGTACGCGGCTCCTTCAGTTGGTCGGGGAGCTGCGGGCAGCGATGCCGCATGGCCAGCAGGACCCGACACCGGACCAGGTTGCTCAAGCCCTCCAGAACATCAACATCGTCACCGGCGACAATTCCTCCGTGACCGTCACCGCGCCTGTCGCGGTCGCGCACCGACGCGGATCAGCACGCGCCGAGATCGGCGGAACAGCACATCACACCTTCCCACGGGCAGCAGTCGTGTGGGCCGTCTTGGTCGCCCTCGTAGCCGCCGCTGCGGTCACTCTCTGGGGCACGTGGCTCTGAGCCAGCCCTATTCGACAGGGCCTACGAGCATGGGAGACGGCGCCGATCGCAGGGCAGCTCAGCTGGCCGCCAAGCTCTGTAGAAAATGCCGGGCATGTCAGGGCCTTGGGGGTGAAGATGCCTATCATGGAAGAGACTGCAGTCGACGACTGGTCACCGGCAGCCAATCCCTACGCAATCGCCGTATCGGAGGCTCAGTGGGCACGGCGTGATGCCGCGCTGTGCGTCCGGCGCATCCATGCTGGCAATGAAGTCGTCGGCGGGTTCGACTCAAGGCAGATCGACGCACGGCACTTGTGCATCGCGCTGCGGCAGTTGCTGACGGCGGAGACATTGGAGCAGGCCGCGCTGGCCGATCTCGGCATGGACCCGATGGTCGGACAGACGCTGGAACAGGCACGCAAGCGATTCGAACTGTCGCTGCCGGACATCACGCAAATCCGAAACGGACTCATCCACTTCGAGAACTGGTCGCGTGGCCTGGGCCACGGTCCGCAGAGCCAGCGGGTCAAGGCTGGTGACGAACCGCGCGACGTGGCTCGCGCCTTCTGGGGTTTCGGCTACGACGTCACTACCGACACTGTCTCCATGGGGCCCTACCGAATCAACGTCACTGCCGCCGAGGAGGCCGCCGCCGAACTGGCTCATGCGATCTACATGGCCGCGCGTGCTGTCGACATGAAGAACACCACCGACCATCGTGATGCCGCCGCCCAGGTCCTCACCGACGCCGAAGTCCTTGCGCACCGGCGGGGCCGGTCCAAGTCTCTGCAGGGCTCGACGAACGTGTGTGGCTCTCCCTCGACTCCGCGGCCGTCGCTGAGGAGGCCGAACGCCGCACCTTGTCTCGGAGGGCACTCTCCGCACTCGCTGGCGCGGGGTTCGGCATCACGTCGCTCGGGCAATTTCAGGCTGACGATCCAGCTCTCCAACTCGCTGCTGGGCAGGCGCTCCGCATCGAACCATGCGCCGCACGGCAGGCGCTCGCTACGGCGCCGCAAGGCTGAAGGGCGACAGTGCTGCTGCGGAGTACTTGGCTTGATGGAATCGCAGACCCAGCTGGTTTCTGTCCATTTGGACCACACCACCAGGAGGAACCAGTGTCATACCCGCAACTGCTCACCCCCGAGGAGAAGCTCGCCGACGCGAAG
>NZ_JAPWHT010000111.1:0-26070 GCF_027270795.1 Streptomyces sp. ActVer | reverse complement strand
CCAGTCCCAGTCGGCGCCCGCACCCAGCGCGCCCGCTCCCCGCCCCTCCGCGCCGGAGCCGCCCCCCATCTCCCCGGAGGACGACACCCCGGAGGACGACGATCCGGACCTCGACGAGTCCGCCCTGTCGGGCCACGAACTGATCGTGAGAGAGCTGGGAGCGACGGTGGTGGAGGAGTTCTCGAACGAGTAGTAGCGAGTAGTGGCGAGGTACTGAGCAGGAACGGGCAGGAACGAGCAGTAGCGAGCAGCAATGAGTGGTCGCGAGGGCGACGACCGGGCAGGTCCGCCCAACCGACGCGCCCCCTCAGGAGCCCGGGGAGCCGCTCGCCCGGCCCCCGCCCAACCCACGTCGACCCGCCCCCGAAACACGGCAGCTAGTCTGACCCCCGTGAAGGTCCTAGTAATCGGCGGCGGTGCCCGCGAACACGCCCTGTGCCGTTCTCTCTCCCTCGACCCCGACGTCACCGCGCTGCACTGTGCCCCAGGCAACGCGGGAATCGCCGAGGTGGCCGAGCTGCACCAGGTCGACGCCCTCGACGGCAAGGCCGTGGCCGCGCTGGCCACCGAGCTCGGCGCCGAGCTGGTGGTCGTCGGCCCGGAGGCGCCCCTCGTGGCCGGGGTCGCCGACGCCGTGCGCGAGGCGGGCATCCCGGTGTTCGGCCCCTCCAAGGAGGCCGCCGAGCTGGAGGGCTCCAAGGCCTTCGCCAAGGACGTCATGGCGGGCGCGGGCGTACCCACGGCCCGCTCGTACGTCTGCACGAACCCCGACGAGGTCGAGGAGGCGCTCGACGCCTTCGGCGCCCCGTACGTCGTGAAGGACGACGGTCTCGCGGCCGGCAAGGGCGTCGTCGTGACCGCCGACCTCGACAAGGCCCGCGAACACGCCAACGCCTGCGACCGTGTGGTCATCGAGGAGTTCCTCGACGGCCCCGAGGTCTCGCTCTTCGCGATCACGGACGGCGTGACGGTCGTCCCGCTCCAGCCCGCGCAGGACTTCAAGCGCGCGCTCGACGGCGACGAGGGTCCGAACACCGGCGGCATGGGCGCGTACTCGCCCCTCCCGTGGGCCGACCCGAAGCTGGTCGAGGAGGTCATGCAGACCGTTCTGCAGCCGACCGTCGACGAGATGCGCCGCCGTGGCACCCCCTTCTCCGGGCTGCTCTACGCCGGTCTCGCGATCACCTCGCGCGGCGTACGGGTCATCGAGTTCAACGCCCGCTTCGGCGACCCCGAGACGCAGGTCGTCCTCGCCCGTCTGAAGACCCCACTCTCCGGAATCCTCCTCGCGGCGGCTGACGGCACCCTGGTCGACCTCGAACCCCTCCGCTGGAGCGACGACGCGGCCGTCACCGTGGTCATCGCCTCGCACAACTACCCGGACACCCCGCGCACCGGCGACCCCATCGAGGGCCTCGACGAGGTGGCGGCACAGGACGCCCCGCACGCGTACGTCCTGCACGCGGGCACCAGGCGTGACGGCGACGCGATCGTGAGCGCGGGCGGCCGGGTGCTCTCCGTCACGGCCAGCGGCAAGGACCTCACCCAGGCCCGCGCACGCGCGTACGAAGCGGTCAACCGAATCCACCTCGACGGCGGCCAGCACCGTACGGACATCGCGGCGAAGGTGGCGGGGGCAGTGCAGGCGTAACCGAGAGTTACGCCACTTCACCTGCGTCGACACGCATCGGAGAACGACCCCGGGCCCCGGATCCCGCACAGGATCCCGGGCCCTTTCGTCAGCCACCTCTGCCCAAAGCCATTCCATCGAGTGACCGATGCCCCATCCGGCTGACGAGGGCCGGGGCCCCAACTAGGGTGCGGCGCAAGCGTTCCGGCACTTGGCCCACCGGCATTGCGATGTCGGTCGTGGGTGCCACAGTGGGGGAGTGAGCAACGCCATGGACGTCCGCCGGCGGTGGCTGGGTATGCACGCGCCGGGCGGGCAGTAGGGGGTGACACCGGTCGTGTCCGGTATGGGTGTGGAGGTGGGCGCGCAGGCCGCGCGCTCACGGGCTCTCGCCGTGCTGCGGGTCCGCAGCCGGGCGCTGGCCGTCGCCCTGCTGCCCGCGGCCTTCGCCGTCGTGCTGCTCGTCGGCGGGTCGACGGGCCACATCGACGGCCCCGGCTGGGCGGTCACGCGCTGGACCATGTCGGGGTTCGCCCTGTTCGTTCTCCTCGCCGCGGCGGGTATCGCGCTGGTCGTGGCCCGTTCCCGGCCCGCCGTGAGCCCCACGGTCACCATCGCCGAGGAGTCGGCGCCCGATCTCTACCGCATGGTGCGCGACCTGGCCGACCGCCTCGAAGTGCCCGCGCCCTCCGCGATAGCGCTCACCCCGGACTGCGACAGCTGGCTGGAGGACCGCACCCACCGGGCCCACGGCACGCCCCGGCCGGAGGCCCGCGACGAGATCGAGGGCGTACCGGGCGTCCGGGGCCTCCCGTCGGCCCACCGCCGTCCGCCGGCCGCGCCCGTCCTCGTCATCGGCTCGCCCTTCCTGTGGTGGATGCGGGTCGGCGAACTGCGCGCCGTCCTCGCGCCGGTCGTCGCCGGTACGGGACCGTCGGCGCACCCCGACATAGCCGCGGCCCGGCGTTTCGTCCGGGGCCTCGACGCGGCGGTGGCCGTGACCTCGGAGCCTCGCGGACCCCTGTCCAGGACGGTGCTCGGCGGGGTCGGCCGGGTGGTGCGGCTTCTGCTGCGCAGTTGTCGCGTGCATGCCGCCGAGATGGAGCGGGGTGTCGCCGCCGCGGCGGCGGAGCGTGCACAGGCTGTGGATTACGGTCTGCGGATCGTCGCCCAGGAACAGGTGGGGCTGGCGTACGCGGGCTGGGACCGGCTGCTGACGCGGGTCGCGCTGCCCGCCTGGCGGATGGGGCGCTGGCCGTCCCGGCTCGACGCGGGCGTGGTCGCGGCTCTCACGGAGCTCTCGCGACGCGACCGCCTTGCCGAGGGGTTCGCCTCCCGGCTCGGCGAGCGGCCCGCCTGCGACCTGCTGGAGGAGCCCGGCGCGATCGACGAGGCGGCGTCCCTGCTGGCCGCGCGCCTCTTCCACGGCGGACCGGCCGAGACCGGCCCCGACTGGGCGCCCGTCGACTGGGACGAGTATCCGGACGAGGTCGTGGACCGGAAATGGCGTACGGACGCGGCCCGGTTGCACCGGGTGCTGGACGCGCTCGGCGTGAGCCGGTCCTCCGGGGCCGGCGCCTCGGACCCCGAGGGGCCGACGCTGGCCCGGGTGATGGATCACCTCAGTGACCGGGAGCTGGGGGAGCCGCGGGAATCCGGGGACCCCGGCGATCCGGTGGCCGTGGAGAGGCCCGAGACCGCGGCGTACGAGGACGAGGACGAGGACGAGGACGAGGACGGCGGGCCGGAGAACGAGCGGAGTTCGGCGCTGGCGGCGGGGCTCAGTGCGGAGGTGGCGCGCGAGGAGGCCGCGGCGTCGGCCGGGGCCTCCGCTCCCTCCGGGTCCGCCGGGCAGGTCGGTCCGGACATGCCCCTCTGGGACGACGGTTCGCTGCCGCTCTTCCCTCTGCAACCGCCCCGGACCGGGCGGGAGTTGCTGGCCGACCATGTCACCGCGATGGTCTGCTGCGCGGCGATGGACACCGCCGGGGCGGCTCCGGGGCTCGACTGGCTCGACGGCCCGTCGCTCCTCATCAACGGCGAACGCTCCGTGGACCTCGGCCCCCGAGTCCTGAGCCTCATCGAGGAGGGCAACCCCGCCCCCCTCCGCACCTGGCTCCTCCACCTCGGCATACGCCCCGAGAAACCGGTCCGCCTGGTCTGACGCTTTTAGGGGCGCGGGGAACCGCGCGCCCAGCCCCCACCGGCCCGCACGTCATCACCCATCCGCACCCCACTCCCCACTCCCCCTGACCCTGCCCGCCCAACCGCCGGAGGCAATTCGCGACGAACGGTGACGGCGCGCGTGCGTAATGTGATGTGCTGGGACCGCTCATTGACAAGGCAAGGGCCTGCAAAGGCCGACAAGGGCTGACGGGGGCACGAGGGAGGGAACGCGGTATGGGGTCGGAGCAGATTCGCCGGTGGGAGTCGGGAGCGCTGGCGCATGCCGTCACGGACCCCTTCGGACAGGGCCCCCTCCCATGGCTGCGCGGCAGTGAGCACTACTTCGACGACACGGGCCACGTCGTGCCCTGGTACGTGGACCACGCCCCGCCCCCGGGCGCGACCTCCCCCGGCGGCCGCAACCACCAGCGAACCACCGGCCCGCTCGTCCCCACCCCCCGCCAGACCGCCGGAGACCCCCGCACCGCGTACGACGTCCACCGGCAGATCAAGGGCTTCGCCTCCACCGGTGCGGCCGCCCCCGGCGAGGCCATCGACTTCCACATCACGGTCGACCCGCCGCAGCAGTTCAGCGTGGACATCTACCGCATCGGCCACTACGGCGGCGACGGTGCCAGCAAGATCACCACCAGCCCCCGCCTCCCCGGCATCGTGCAGCCGACCCCGCTCACCGCGGACCGCACGGTCTCCTGCCACCACTGGTGGCTCTCCTGGCGGCTGCAGATCCCGACCTACTGGAGCGTCGGCGCGTACGTGGCCGTGCTGACCACGGACGACGGCTACCGCTCCCACATCCCGTTCACGGTCCGCGACAACCACCCCGCCGACCTGCTGCTTCTCCTCCCGGACATCACCTGGCAGGCGTACAACCTCTATCCGGAGGACGGCCACACGGGCGCGAGCCTCTACCACGCGTGGGACGACAACGGCCGGCTGCTCGGCGAGGCCGAGGCCGCCACGACGGTGTCGTTCGACCGCCCGTTCGCGGGCGCGGGCCTCCCCCTCCACGTCGGCCACGCCTACGACTTCATCCGCTGGGCCGAGCGCTACGGCTACGACCTCGCGTACGCCGACGCCCGCGACCTGCACGCCGGCCGCGTCGACCCCACCCGCTACCGGGGCCTGGTCTTCCCCGGCCACGACGAGTACTGGTCGTCGACCATGCGCCGCACGGTGGAGCTCGCCCGCGAGCACGGCACGTCCCTCGTCTTCCTCTCCGCCAACACCATGTACTGGCAGGCGGAGCTGGGCCCGTCCCCGTCCGGTGTCCCGGACCGCCTGCTGACCTGCCGAAAACGCCGGGGCCCGGGCAAACCCGCACTGTGGCGTGAGGTCGACCGCCCCGAGCAGGAACTGTTGGGCGTCCAGTACGCGGGCCGGGTCCCCGAGGCACACCCCCTGGTCGTCCGCAACGCCGGCCACTGGCTGTGGGAGGCGACCGGCGCCCACGAGGGCGACGAACTGGAAGGCATGGTCGCGGGCGAGGCCGACCGCTACTTCCCGCGCATCACGCTCCCCGAGCACCAGGGCCGCATCCTCCTCTCGCACTCCCCGTACCGGGACACCGAGGGAGCCGTCCGGCACCAGGAGACGTCCCTGTACCGCGCCCCCTCCGGCGCCCTCGTCTTCGCCGCCGGCACCTTTGCCTGGTCCCCGGCCCTGGACCGCCCTGGCCACATCGACACCCGAGTCCAGCGCGCCACGGCGAACCTCCTGGACCGCATCTGCAAACGCGACTGAGCCCGTAGAGAGCCCGTAGGGAACCTTCACACCCGACCCCTGGCCGGCCCGGTTCTTCCCGTACGGGAGAATCGACCCAGTTGGCCAGAACGACGGGGAGGAACCGTGTCCGGATTCGTAGAAAAGCCCGAGCCCGTCGAGGTGCCGGGTCTGGTGCATCTGCACACCGGCAAGGTGCGCGACCTGTACCAGAACGAGGCGGGCGACCTCGTGATGGTCGCCAGCGACCGCATCTCCGCGTTCGACTGGGTGCTGCCCACGGAGATCCCCGACAAGGGCAGCGTCCTGACGCAGCTCTCGCTGTGGTGGTTCGACCAGATCGGCGACCTGATGCCGAACCACGTCATCGGTACCGACCTCCCGCCCGGCGCCCCCGCCGACTGGGCGGGCCGCACCCTGGTCTGCAAGTCGCTGCGGATGGCCCCGGTCGAGTGCGTGGCCCGCGGCTATCTCACCGGCTCGGGTCTCGTCGAGTACAACCAGACCCGTACCGTCTGCGGTCTCGCCCTCCCCGAGGGCCTGAGCGACGGCTCGGAGCTGCCCGCCCCGATCTTCACCCCGGCCACCAAGGCCGCCGTCGGCGAGCACGACGAGAACGTCTCGTACGAGGAGGTCGTCCGGCAGGTCGGCGCGGACACCGCGGCCCAGCTGCGCCAGGCGACGCTCGCCGTCTACGGCCGGGGCCGTGACATCGCGCGCGAGCGCGGGATCCTCCTCGCCGACACGAAGTTCGAGTTCGGCTTCGACGGCGAGACGCTCGTCGTCGCCGACGAGGTGCTCACCCCGGACTCCTCCCGCTTCTGGCCCGCGGACCAGTGGGAGCCGGGCCGCGCGCAGCCCTCGTTCGACAAGCAGTTCGTCCGCGACTGGCTGACCTCCGCCGAGTCCGGCTGGGACCGCAAGAGCGAGCAGCCGCCGCCCGCCCTGCCCCAGCAGGTCGTGGACGCGACCCGCGCCAAGTACGTGGAGGCGTACGAGCGCCTCACGGGCACCACCTGGAGCTGAGCGCCCTCGGCGAGCACGAAGAAGCCCCCGGTCGCGATGACCGGGGGCTTCTTCCTGCTGAGCGGACGACCAGGTTCGAACTGGCGACCTCAACCTTGGCAAGGTTGCGCTCTACCAACTGAGCTACGTCCGCACTGCGCCGTGGCGCGAGAGCAACTATACCCAACCTCGCTCCCGCGCGAGACGCACCGCCGAGTGCCGGTTCTCCACCCCGAGCTTGGAGACGGCCGACGACAGATAGTTCCGTACGGTCCCCTGCGACAGAGCGGCCCGCTCCGCGATCTCCGCGACGGGCGCCCCGTCGGAGGCGAGTTCCAGCACCTCCGCCTCGCGCGCGGTCAGCGGCGAGTCCCCGGAGGAGATCGCGTCGGCGGCCAACTCCGGGTCGACGTAACGGTTTCCGGCATGGATCGTACGGATGATCTCCGCGAGCCGCTGCGCGCTGACGGTCTTCGGGACGAACCCGCGCACACCCGCCGCAAGCGCCCGCTTCAGATGCCCCGGCCGCCCGTGACTGGTCACGATCAGCACGCGGCACGCGGGCAGTTCGGACCGCAGAGATGTGGCCACCCTCACACCGTCCGCCCCGGGCATCTGGAGATCCAGTACCGCCACGTCGGGTTCGTGGGCCCTGGCCATCGCCAGCGCCTCGGGCCCACTGGCCGCCTCCGCCACCACGAGCAGGTCGTCCTCAAGTCCGAGCAGCGCGGCGAGTGCCCCCCGGATGAGGTGCTCGTCGTCGGCGAGCAGCAGCCGGATGGGGCGTACGGGCGTCATGGGGCGACCTCTTCGTTCACTGTGCGCGGGGCGGGAGACGGGGAAGAGGACGGCGCCTGTGACGTGGACGGCGGCCCTGACGCGGGCGACGAGGAGGTGGGCGTCGCAGGCAGCGGAACCTCGGCCACCACCCGGAACCGGTCACCGTCGACCGGCCCCGCCTCCAGCGTCCCGTCCACTGCCGACAACCGCTCCCGCAGCCCGGCGAGGCCGGACCCCTTGCTGGTGGGCGCACTCGGCACCCTCTCCTTCTCCACCCCGTCGTTCTCCACGGTCAGGACCACGCGGGCCCCCTTCACCTGCAGGGACACCCGGCAGTGCCCCGCGTCCCCGTGCCGCAGCACGTTCGTGGTCGCCTCCCGTACGACCCAGCCGAGCGCCGACTGGACCGCCGAGGGCAGCTCCGACGCGGACCCGGTCACCGTGCACTCGACTCCGGCCGCGGTCAGCACGCCCTGCGCGCCCAGGAGTTCGACTCCGAGATCGACCTCGCGGTAGCCGCGTACGACCTCGCGGACCTCCTTCTGCGACTCGCGGGCGATCCGCTGCACCTCGATCATCTGCTCCACGGCCTCGGGCCGTTCGCGGCGGGCGAGCTGGACGGCCAGCTCGCTCTTCAGGGCGATCACCGCGAGGTTGCGGCCCATCACGTCGTGCAGGTCGCGCCCGAAGCGCAGCCGCTCCTCGGCGACGGCGAGGCGGGTACGGGTCTCGCGGGCCACGTCGAGTTCGAGCACGGCCTTCAGCAGCCACACCGAGAAGAGGGAGGCGAGGCAGATGAACCCGCCGATCAGCAGCACCCCGGCCGTCGTGGCCAGTGCGCCGTAGGCGGGCATCCCGACCAGGAACGCCGTGGCCCCGGCACCCGCGGTGAAGCCGCCCAGAAGTACCAGTACGTGCCGTCGGGACATCCCGAGCGCCATGAGACCGAGCCCGTAGGGCACCACCACGATGAAGAACACGCCCATGGTGCTGTCGATCTCTTCGCCGCCCGGCCCGTGCTCGGTGAGTGCGAGTGCCCCGATCCCGAGCAGCGCGGTGAGGACACCGAGCGCCGTGAGCAGTCGTACGGGCTGCTCACGGCGGCCGCACGTCCAGTCGAGCGCCCGGGACGCGGTCGCCGAACCCAGCAGGGCGTGCCCGCACAGCGGCAGGAACACCCAGAGGGTGAGTGGCATCCCCACCTCTCCGAAGACCGGCAGCCCGACCACGCCCACCTCGATCAGCGCGAAGCTGTGGAAGGACCACCGGGTGTACGTCTCGACCTTCGCCGTCGTCGTCTTCCCGTGCCACCAGGCCCCCGGCCCGCGCATACCCGCTCCCGCCTCGTCGCCGTTCAGTGCCGTGGCTCCCACCGGAACCACCGCTGTACAGCAAACACCGAGAGCACGACCCAGGCCACTGCTGTGGCGATGGCGCCCAGGGCCTCGTACGCGCCGAGGTTCCCGGTCCAGCCACCGCGTATGAGCGTGATCACCGGGGACAGCGGCAGCAGTTCGCAGATGGTGGCGAGCCGGTCGGGCATGAGCTCGAACGGTATGAAGGTGCCGGAACCCATCATGGACACGAGCAGCAACGGCATCGCCGCGACCTGGGCGCCTTCCAGGCTCCTGCTGAAGCTCGCGACGACGGCCGCGATGGCGGGCCACATGACGAGTCCCAGCAGCAGACCCAGGACGGCGAGGTGCGGTGCCTCGGGCGCTCCCACGTCGAGGAGTGCCGCGCACGCGATCGTCAGGACCACGCACTGCACCAGCCCGATGAGGACCGACGGCAGTGCGGCTCCGGCCAGGATCTCCGCGTCCCGCAGCTCCCCGGTGCGCAGCCGCTTGAGCACGAGCTCCTCACGCCGGGCGGCGTAGACGCTCACCAGCGCGCTGTAGACGGCGAAGAGCAGGGAGAAGCCGACGGCGGAGGGCAGGATGACCGAGCCGACCGACAGCCCGGCCTCCTTCAGGTCCATGTCCTCGACCGCCGTGCGAAGGCTGAGCGGCATGATCAGCGGCACGAACAGGGCCGCGAAGAACGTGGCCTTGCTGCGTCCGAGCAGCGTCAGTTCGGCCCGTGCGAGAGCTGTCATCCGCCGTGCGGCGGTCGCGGTCGTACCGGCCTGTGCGGCCTTGGTCACAGTCTCCGCGCTCATGCCACGCGCTCCTTCTCGGCCGTCATCTCCGACATCTGCGACGCCTCACGGGCTATCCGCAGGAACGCCTCCTCCAGCGACCCCGACCGGACATCGAGCCCCCGCAGCTCGACCCCTGCCCGCTGTGCCCAGACGAGGAGCTCGGTGGCGGCCCGCTGCAGTTCGAGCGTCCGCAGCCGGAGCGTCCGGCCGTCCATCTCGTGGTCGGTGATCCCGAGCGAGGCGAGGGGCGGCAGATCGCCGGGGAAGTAGCCGGCGGGCAGCTCGAAGGAGATCCGGGACGGCTGGGAGGCGGTCACCTCGGCCGGAGTACCGGTGACGGCGATGCGCCCGGCGTGCAGGATCGCGAGCCGGTCGGCGAGCCCTTCCGCCTCCTCCAGGTAGTGGGTGGTCAGCACCACGGTGGTGCCCGTCTCGCGCAGCTCGCGCACCAACTCCCAGGTCTCCTGGCGCCCTTCGGCGTCGAGCCCGGTCGTCGGCTCGTCCAGGAAGAGCACCTCGGGCCGCCCGAGGATCGCGCACGCCAGGTCCAGTCGCCGCTTCTCGCCCCCGGACAGTTGCTTCACGCGTACGTCGGCCCGTCGCGACAGGCCGACCAGTGCCAGAGCCTCACGCTCCGGCCGGGCCCCGCTCGTGCAGCCCGCCCACATCCGTACGGTCTCCCCGACGGTCAGCTCGGACGAGAAGCCGCCCTCCTGGAGCATGACGCCGATGTGCGGGCGCACCTTGGCGCGTTCGGTGTACGGATCGTGGCCGAGGACGCGCACCTGGCCGCCGGACGGCGGTGCGAGCCCTTCGAGCAGTTCGACGGTGGAGGTCTTGCCCGCGCCGTTGGTCCCGAGGAGCGCGAACAGCTCCCCGCGGCCGACGGAGAAGGACACCCCCCGGACCGCCTCGAACTCTCCCCCGTACACACGTCGTAGATCCGTGACCTCGATCACGTGCTCGTTCGTGTTCATGAGACCAGCTTCCCCGCCGCCGACGGGCGGGGGCAGTGCGCGCTGTCACCGCTGCACATGACAAATGTCAGACGGCCTCGGTCATGCGGCCTCGGTCATGGGGAGCACATGCCGGCATACGAGAAAGGCCCCGATCGTGATGACCGGGGCCTTACTTGC
The DNA here is from genome assembly GCF_027270795.1 of Streptomyces sp. ActVer. NCBI lineage: Bacteria > Bacillati > Actinomycetota > Actinomycetes > Kitasatosporales > Streptomycetaceae > Streptomyces > Streptomyces sp. ActVer. The sequence goes on along the minus strand of NZ_JAPWHT010000111.1, from coordinate 15,470 downwards.
TGGAGCGGACGACCAGGTTCGAACTGGCGACCTCAACCTTGGCAAGGTTGCGCTCTACCAACTGAGCTACGTCCGCGTTTGCCTCCGACCGGCTCTCACCGATCGGCGCAGGCACCAGCCTACCTGATCGAAAACGCTGACCAGACCGGCAGTGCAGAGCGGGTGACAGGAATTGCACACTGCGCCTTCCCCCTGGAAGGGGGATGTTCTACTACTGAACTACACCCGCGTGACTCCGGGACCGGGCCTTTCGGCCTTGCCCTTCGGCGTGCTCCAGACTCTAGCTGATCAGCAGGGGTACTACGCAAGTCGGCTGCTCCCAGGGCCGGATGACGGCCGGGGGCCGGGCCCCGTAAGGGGCGCGGGACTGTATCGACGTGCGGCTCCGCCGCGTGGGCGCGACCAGCCCCAGCGAACCCGCACCCACCCACCAACATGCGGAAGCCACGCCTCCCCCGGGGGGTCACTGCGCAGCGCTGAACGCCTCATAGACCCGCTTGGGGATCCGCCCCCGAGCCGGCACCTCCATCTTGTGCGACTGGGCCCACGCCCGAACCGCCGCCGGGTCGGGCGCAACAGCCGTCTGCCGGTACGCCTTGCCGGACCGGGACCGCTTGCGCCCGGCCTCCAGGTACGGCTCCAGCGCCTTACGCAGTTTCTTGGCATTGGCTGGATTCAGGTCGATCTCGTACGACTTGCCGTCCAGACCGAAGGCGATCGTTTCCGCCGCTTCCGAGCCGTCGATGTCGTCGAAGAGAGTGACTACGACACGCTGCGCCACGAATATCGGTCCCTTCGTGCGGCACCTCTCCAGCGACACGTGATGACGTGCGGAGATGCCGACTGTCCGGCTGTTTTTATGGGCGATTGGGCAAAGTATCGGCTATTGCCAATTCCTTTGTACAGTGCCCGGCAATCCAATGTGAAGCTCGACTAAATCTCTTGGCGTGTCCCAAGGCAATAGGAGACCGGGTCCTGATCCGGATCTTTCCCAGGATTTTTCGTGAAGGTAGCCCCTTCATCCCCGGTCGATAGCGTCTCGATGCGGAATCGTGATGGCCATCACGTAGTTTCCTACGAATCTACCCGCGTAGAAATTTTGTACGGGTAGTCTGAACGAACCTGCTCAGCACCACACACCGGGAGTGCCAGTGGCACGCGTCGTAGTCGACGTCATGCTCAAGCCGGAGATCCTCGACCCCCAGGGCCAGGCGGTGCAGCGTGCACTGCCGCGTCTCGGTTTCGAAGGCATCGCCGACGTACGTCAGGGAAAGCGATTCGAACTGGAAGTGGACGGACCGGTGGACGAAGCCGCCCTCGCCCGCATCCATGAACTTGCGGAATCCTTCCTCGCCAACACCGTGATCGAGGACTTCACCGTCAAGGTCGAGGAAGTCGCGGAGGCAGGAAAGTGACCGCTCGTATTGGCGTCGTCACTTTCCCGGGAAGCCTCGACGACCGGGACACCCAGCGCGCGATCAAGCTCGCCGGTGCCGAACCCGTCGCTCTCTGGCACAAGGACAAGGACCTCAAGCAGGTCGACGCCGTGGTGCTGCCCGGCGGTTTCTCGTACGGCGACTATCTGCGCGCAGGAGCGATCTCGCGCTTCTCGCCGGTGATGGAGACCGTGATTGAGCAGGCGAAGTCGGGAATGCCGGTGCTCGGCATCTGCAACGGCTTCCAGATCCTCACCGAGGCCCATCTCCTCCCGGGCGGGATGCTCGGCAACGACCACCTGCACTTCATCTGCCGTGACCAGAAGCTGCGGGTGGAGAACGCGGAGACGTCCTGGACCGCCGACTACGAGTCCGGCCAGGAGATCCACATCCCGCTGAAGAACATGGACGGGCGGTACGTCGCCGACGAGCACACGCTCGACATGCTGGAGGCGGAGGGCCGGGTCGCGTTCCGGTACGTCGACTTCAACCCGAACGGCTCGCTTCGGGACATCGCCGGCATCACGAACGAGGCCGGCAACGTCGTGGGTCTCATGCCGCACCCCGAGCACGCCGTCGAGCCGCTCATCGGTTCCGGCCGCACCGACGGCCTCCCCTTCTTCACCTCGATCCTCAAGAAGCTGGTCAACGCATGAGCCGGACTCCCTCCCGTCTCCCACCGCCGCCCTCAAACGAGGCCCTTCGGGCCGCCCCCCGTGTTTTGGACACGGTCGAGCACGCGGCCGAGACCCCCGACGTCGAGCTGCCCTGGGCCGAACTGGGCCTGAAGAAGGACGAGTACGAGCGGGTCGTCGAGATCCTCGGCCGCCGGCCCACCGGTGCCGAACTCGCCATGTACTCCGTCATGTGGTCCGAGCACTGCTCGTACAAGTCCTCCAAGGTGCACCTGCGCCAGTTCGGCGAGAAGGCCCCGCAGTCGGACGCCCTCCTCGTCGGCATCGGCGAGAACGCGGGCGTGGTCGACGTCGGCCAGGGCTACGCGGTCACCTTCAAGGTCGAGTCGCACAACCACCCGTCGTACGTCGAGCCCTACCAGGGCGCGGCCACCGGCGTCGGCGGCATCGTGCGCGACATCATCGCGATGGGCGCCCGTCCGGTCGCGGTCGTCGACCCGCTGCGCTTCGGCGCGGCCGACCACCCCGACACCAGGCGCGTACTCCCCGGTGTCGTCGCCGGCATCGGCGGCTACGGCAACTGCCTGGGTCTGCCGAACATCGGCGGCGAGGTCGTCTTCGACGCCTGCTACCAGGGCAACCCGCTGGTGAACGCCGGTGCCATCGGCGTCATGCGGCACGAGGACATCCACCTCGCGAAGGCGTCCGGTTCGGGCAACAAGGTCATCCTGTACGGGGCCCGCACGGGCGGTGACGGCATCGGCGGCGCGTCGATCCTCGCCTCCGAGACCTTCGACACTGCATCTGATAGTGCCTCCGGCACGGGCAAGCCGTCGAAGCGTCCCGCTGTCCAGGTCGGCGACCCCTTCCAGGAGAAGCTCCTCATCGAGTGCACCCTGGAGGCCTTCGCCGAGAAGCTGGTCGTCGGCATCCAGGACCTCGGCGCGGCCGGACTGTCCTGCGCCACCAGCGAGTTGGCGTCCAACGGCTCCGGCGGCATGCGGGTCACCCTGGACGACGTACCGCTGCGCGACTCCACGCTCTCGCCCGAGGAGATCCTCATGAGCGAGTCGCAGGAGCGCATGTGCGCGGTCGTCGAGCCGGAGAAGGTCGACCGGTTCCTGGAGATCTGCGACAAGTGGGACGTCATCGCCACGGTGATCGGTGAGGTCACCGACGGCGACCGCCTGGAGATCTTCTGGCACGGCGGCAAGATCGTCGACGTCGACCCGCGCACGGTCGCGCACGACGGCCCGGTCTACGAGCGGCCGTACGCCCGCCCCGAGTGGCAGGACGCCCTCCAGGCGGACGACGCCAACAAGCTGGCCAGGCCCGCCACTTCGGAGGAGCTGAAGGACCAGGTCCTCCAGCTCGTCTCCTCCCCGAACCAGGCCTCCAAGTCCTGGATCACCAGCCAGTACGACCACTTCGTGCAGGGCAACACCGTGCTGGCCCAGCCCGAGGACTCGGGCATGATCCGCATCGACGAGGAGTCCGGCCTCGGCGTCGCGATCGCCACGGACGGCAACGGCCGCTACACCAAGCTGGACCCGTACCACGGCGCCCAGTTGGCCCTGGCCGAGGCGTACCGGAACGTGGCGACGACCGGCGCCAAGCCGCTCGCCGTCTCCGACTGTCTGAACTTCGGTTCGCCCGAGGACCCGGCCGTCATGTGGCAGTTCGCGGAGGCCATCCGTGGACTGGCCGACGCCTGCCAGCAGTTGGGCACCCCGGTGACCGGCGGCAATGTCTCGCTCTACAACCAGACGGGCGAGGTGGCGATCCACCCGACGCCGGTCGTGGCCGTGCTCGGTGTCATCGACGATGTCGCCCGCCGCACGCCGGTCGCCTTCAAGGAGGAGGGGCAGCTGCTCTACCTCCTCGGCGACACCCGCGAGGAGTTCGGCGGTTCGGCCTGGTCGCAGGTCGTCCACGACCACCTCGGCGGTCTGCCCCCGCAGGTCGACCTGGAGCGTGAGCGCCTCCTCGGCGAGATCCTGATCTCCGCCTCCCGCGACGGCATGATCGACGCCGCGCACGACCTGTCCGACGGCGGTCTGATCCAGGCCGTGGTCGAGTCGGCGCTGCTCGGCGGCAAGGGCGCGCGTCTCGTCGTACCGGACGGGCTCGACGCGTTCACGTTCCTCTTCTCCGAGTCCGCGGGCCGCGCGATCGTCGCGATCCCGCGCTCCGAGGAGCTCCGCTTCAACGACATGTGCGGGGCGCGCGGCCTGCCCGTCACCCGCATCGGTGTCGTGGACGGTACTGAGTCTGATTCAAATGCGGTGGTCGAGGTCCAGGGCGAGTTCACCCTGCCCCTGACCGAGCTGCGCACGGCCCACGAGGGAACGATCCCGGCGCTGCTGGCGTAGACGCTCCGCTGGGGGCGGGGGATTCGGCTGCGAGTCCGTCGTGGCTTGTCGCGCAGTTCCCCGCGCCCCTGTTGGGGCGCTGTTGTTGACGCACGTCGAAGGGCCCGACCGGAATCCGGTTGGGCCCTTCGACGTGCCCGAGTGCGCACCGCCGTCCCTTGACCGCATATACGTAATTACGTAATCTCGTTCCATGGATCTGGAGCAGCGCGTCGCGGAGCTGGAGCGGCGTCTCGACGCCCTGGAGAGCAGTGAGCCCGCCGCGCGTGCGGGCGACGGCGACTTCTGGGCCCTCGAAGGGCTCAAGGCGCAGCTGGCCGACGTCGAGGGCGGCGGTGTGCTGTTCACGGGTTCGGTGCGGCTGCCGACCGAGGAGCGGTACGAGTGGCAGTACGGCATGACCACCGACCAACTGCTCGACGCCGACTGGAGCGAGGCGGCCGACGTGTTCGCCGCGCTCGGGCACCCCATGCGGCTGCGGCTGCTGCGCGAGATCGTCGGCGGCCGGCGCACGGCCACCGAACTGGCCGGGCTCGACGACGTGGGGACGAGCGGCCAGATCTACCACCACCTGCGGCAGCTGACCGCCGCGGGCTGGCTGCGACAGGCGGGGCGTGGCCGCTACGAGATCCCGGGAAGCCGTGTGGTCCCGCTTCTCGTGGCGCTGACCACCGCTCAGCCGGTCTGAGACCTCGACGACTTCCGGCTCCGGCCCACTGTCCGGCTCCGGTCCACAGGGGGAACCATGTCCATCCGTAAAACCGCGATGATTCTGTTCCGGATACTTCAACTGGCCTTCCTGGCCATGGTCCTGGCCGAACTGCTCGTCCCCGGCTACCCGATCGCCTGGGCGTGGGCGTTCCTGCCGCTGCTGCTGTCCGTCGTCATCGGGCTGGCCGTGAGCCGCAGCGGTCCCGGGCGCGAGGCCGCCGACCGCCCTCCGGTCGAGGTGGAGCCGCCGGTCAGGGGCCGTTGGTCCGCCATGAACAGCCCGGCCACGAAGGTGCCGAGCCACGGCACGCACGCGTACGGTCAGACGTACGCGATCGACATCGTGGCCGAGCCGATCGAGTCCGGGAAGAGCCGTCCCGCGTTCGCCAAGCCCTGGCCGGTCGTCCGCCGCAACCGTGCCTTTCCCGCGTACGACGAGCCGCTGTTCGCCGTGGCCGACGCCACCGTCGTGCACGCGAGCGACTGGATGCGCGACCACCTCAGCCGCAACTCCCTGCCCGCGCTCGCCTACTTGATGCTGATCGAAGGCGCGGTCCGGGAGATCAGCGGTGCGCGTTGGATCGTCGGCAACCACGTCGTCCTCGACCTGGGCGACGGGGTGTACGCGATGTACGCGATGTACGCCCACGTGAGGCGGGGCTCGCTCAGGATCAAGCCGGGCGACCGCGTACGCGCCGGTCAGCAGATCGCCCGCTGCGGCAACTCGGGCAACTCCACCGAGCCACACGTGCACTTCCAACTGATGGACAGCCCGGACCTCGACGCGGCCCGCGGGATCCCCTTCACCTGGAGCGAAATCGGAGTCCCGGCCAACAAAGAAACGTTCACGACCACGTCCCAAAGGGGCGCGGGGAACGGCGCGACCAGCCACGGCGAACCCGCAGGCGAAGTACCCCCTCCAAGCGGAGCGCATAGCGCATAGGCTCGCCGCCATGCCACCGGCCAAGAAGCGCACCCGTACCTACGACCCGGCGAAGACCCGCGCGGCGGTCCTCGCCCAGTTCGGGAACGTACGGGAGGCGGTGCGCGGCCTGACCCCCGAGCAGCTGGCCGGGCCGACGCGGCTCGGCGGCTGGACCGTACGGGAGCTGGCCGCGCACGTCACGATGGCCGCCGAGACCGTCAGCCGGAACCTGGAGAGGGACGAACCGGCGAAGGCGGAACTGACCCTGCTGGAGTGGCCGTTCGCGACCGGCGCAAGGGCGGACGACATCGCCGAGGGCACCCGCGAGCTGGCCCGGGCGAACCCGGACCTCGACGCGCTCTATGCCCACACGGAGCAGCGCCTCGCCGAGCACCTGGCGGCGGCGCCCGGCGCTCGCCTGCTCGCCGCCCGCACGGGCTCCATGACCCTCGCCGACTATCTCGTCACCCGCACGGTGGAGCTGGTCGTCCACACCGACGACCTCAACGCGGCCGTCCCGGGCCTCGACGTCCCGTACGACCGCCAGGCCCTCGCCGCCTGCACCCGCCTCCTCGCCGACGCGCTCGCCGCGAAGGCGCCCGGCGCGTCCACCGAGGTGCGCGTACCGCCGTACGCGGTCGTGCAGTGCGTGGAGGGCCCGCGCCACACTCGCGGTACCCCGCCGAACGTCGTCGAGACCGACCCGCTGACGTGGATCCGGCTCGCGACGGGGCGTACGGAGTGGAAGGTGGCGGTCGGCGACGCGAAGGTCAGCGCGAGCGGGGAACGCGCCGACCTGGGCGAACTGCTTCCCCTTATGCGCTGAACCGGGTGCTGAGCCCGGCGCCGGCCCGGCACCGGGGTCACGGGCCGGGCGTTGCGCGGCCGTTATCCGGCGAGGGAACCAAGCACCCCACCCGTCCCGTCAAAGCGGCATGCACACGCAGCGTCTCAACCTCAGCGTCCTCAGCCCGCGGGTCGGCCTCAGCGCCCTGGCCGTCACCGGGCTCCTCGCCACCGCCGCCTGCGGAACGGAAAGCGGCAGCGACGATTCCGGTTCCGGTTCCGTCGGCACCCGGCAGGCCACCGGGATCACCGGCAAGCAGTGGAACGTCGAGAGCGTGACGCTCGACGGCAAGACGCGGGACGCCCCGGCCGGTGCCCACATCGAGTTCGGCAAGGACGGCAAGGTGGGCGGCAACTACGGCTGCAACTCCTTCGGGGCCACCGCGGAGATCAAGGGCGACACCATCAAGATCGGCGACGACGCCATCAAGACCAAGAAGGCCTGTACGGCCGAGGGGGCGATGGACTTCGAGTCGCAGCTCGGCGGCGCGATCTCCGGCAGCACCGCCAAGGCCGAGGTCAACGACGACAGGCTGACGCTCACGACGGAGAACGGGTACACCGTGAACCTCACCGCCGACAAGCCCGCCGAGCTCTACGGCACCAAGTGGAACGTCACCGCGATGACGAAGGGCGCCGCGAAGGACGGATCGGCCGTGGCCCTGGCCTCCGAGGCCGAGGGCAAGGTCCACCTCACCTTCGACAAGGACGGCACCGTCCGCGGTCAGCTCGGCTGCAACAAGGTGACCGCGAAGGCGACGGTCGGCGACGGCACTATCACTCTGGGCGCGCCGGGCACCACCCGGAAGATGTGCTCCGCCTCACTCATGGACACCGAGAAGACCCTCCTGAAGCTCTTCGGCGGCACCGTGAAATACCAGCTGAAGGGCAGCACACTCACGCTGACCAGCGAAAACGGCCCGGGCCTCGAAGCGGTCGCCGCCAAGTGATCCATTAGGGGCAGTGCTCACCCGGGCATTCCCCAATTCGGACCAGTGGTCGATCTCGCCTACACTCGGTGGCGTGCCACGTGGTGACGGTCGACTCAGTCATGATCTGCTCCCCGGCGAGAAAGGACCCCAGGACGCTTGCGGCGTCTTCGGAGTCTGGGCTCCCGGTGAAGAGGTCGCCAAGCTCACTTACTTCGGGCTCTACGCCCTCCAGCATCGAGGCCAGGAATCCGCGGGAATCGCGGTCAGCAACGGCTCCCAGATCCTTGTCTTCAAGGACATGGGGCTCGTGTCCCAGGTCTTCGACGAGGCGTCTCTCGGTTCGCTCCTAGGTCATATCGCGGTCGGTCACGCCCGCTACTCGACCACCGGCGCGTCCACCTGGGAGAACGCCCAGCCCACCTTCCGTGCCACCGCGCACGGCTCCATCGCGCTCGGCCACAACGGCAACCTGGTCAACACGGCCGAGCTCGCCGAGATGGTCGCCGACCTGCCCAAGCAGGAGGGTCGCACCCCGCGTGTGGCGGCGACCAACGACACCGACCTGCTCACGGCCCTGCTGGCCGCCCAGGTCGACGACGACGGCAAGCCGCTGACCATCGAAGAGGCCTCCGGAAAGGTCCTCCCGCAGGTCAAGGGCGCCTTCTCGCTCGTCTTCATGGACGAGCACACGCTGTACGCGGCCCGTGACCCGCAGGGCATCCGCCCGCTGGTCCTCGGCCGTCTGGAGCGCGGCTGGGTCGTCGCCTCCGAGTCCGCCGCCCTGGACATCTGCGGAGCCGCCTACGTCCGCGAGATCGAGCCGGGCGAGTTCGTCGCCATCGACGAGAACGGCCTGCGGACGTCCCGATTCGCGGAAGCGAAGCCCAAGGGCTGTGTCTTCGAGTACGTGTATCTGGCCCGTCCGGACACGGACATCGCCGGCCGGAACGTCTATCTCTCCCGTGTCGAGATGGGCCGCCGCCTGGCCAAGGAAGCCCCCGCGGAGGCCGATCTGGTCATAGCGACACCGGAGTCGGGCACGCCCGCCGCGATCGGTTACGCGGAGGCGTCCGGCATCCCGTTCGGTGCCGGTCTGGTGAAGAACGCGTACGTGGGACGTACCTTCATCCAGCCTTCACAGACCATCCGCCAGCTGGGCATCCGTCTGAAGCTGAATCCGCTCAAGGAAGTCATCAAGGGCAAGCGCCTGGTCGTCGTCGACGACTCGATCGTGCGCGGCAACACACAGCGCGCGCTGGTCCGGATGCTCCGCGAGGCGGGCGCGGCGGAGGTCCACATCCGGATCTCCTCGCCCCCCGTGAAGTGGCCCTGCTTCTTCGGCATAGATTTCGCCACCCGCGCCGAGCTGATCGCCAACGGCATGACGATCGAGGAGATCGGCACCTCGCTGGGCGCCGACTCCCTCTCGTACATCTCCATCGACGGCATGATCGAGGCCACGACCATCGACAAGCCGAACCTCTGCCGTGCCTGCTTCGACGGCGAGTACCCGATGGCGCTCCCGGACCCCGAACTGCTCGGCAAGCAGCTCCTGGAGACCGAGCTGGCCGCCGGGCCCGCCGCCACGGCCGCGGCCGACGCGATCCGTCGCCCGTAGACAGCCCGTAATACCTGCTTACCTGCAGTACGACACGAAAGTTCTCACCGTCATGTCTGAGACAACTGGTGCCAGCTACGCAGCTGCTTCTTACAAAACAGCAGGTGTCGACATCGAAGCGGGCGACCGCGCCGTCGAACTCATGAAGGAGTGGGTGAAGAAGACGCAGCGCCCCGAGGTCCTCGGCGGCCTCGGCGGCTTCGCCGGCCTCTTCGACGCCTCCGCCCTCAAGCGGTACGAGCGCCCGCTGCTCGCCTCCGCCACGGACGGCGTCGGCACGAAGGTCGACCTCGCCCGGCAGCTCGGTGTGTACGACACCATCGGCCACGACCTGGTCGCGATGGTCATGGACGACATCGTGGTGTGCGGCGCCGAGCCGCTCTTCATGACCGACTACATCTGCGTCGGCAAGGTCCACCCGGAGCGCGTGGCGGCCATCGTGAAGGGCATCGCCGAGGGCTGTGTCCTCGCGGGCTGCGCCCTGGTGGGCGGCGAGACGGCCGAGCACCCCGGCCTCCTCGGCCCGGACGACTTCGACGTCGCGGGCGCCGGTACCGGCGTTGTGGAGGCCGACCGGCTGCTCGGCGCGGATCGCATCCGTACGGGTGACGCCGTGATCGCCATGGCGGCCTCAGGCCTTCACTCGAACGGGTACTCACTCGTCCGGCACGTCCTCTTCGACCGCGCCAAGCTGAAGCTCGACCAGCACGTCGCGGAGTTCGGCCGCACGCTCGGCGAGGAGCTCCTGGAGCCCACGAAGATCTACTCGCTGGACTGTCTGGCCCTGACCCGCACGACCGACGTGCACGCCTTCTCGCACATCACGGGCGGCGGTCTCGCGGCCAACCTGGCCCGGGTGATCCCGGACGGCCTCCACGCGATCGTCGACCGCGCCACCTGGGCCCCGGCCCCCGTCTTCGACCTCGTGGGCACCACCGGCCAGGTCGACCGCCTGGAGCTGGAGAAGACGCTCAACATGGGCGTCGGCATGATCGCGATCGTCCCCGAGGACTCCACGGACGTGGCCCTCGCCACACTGGCCGACCGAGGCGTCGAGGCCTGGGTGGCAGGCGAAATCACGGACCGAGGCGACCACGAGACGGGCGCGGCCTTGATCGGGGACTACGCGCCCCGCTAGGGGCTCGCCCCGTAAGGGGCGCGGGGCTGTGTCGATATGCGGCTCCGCCGCGTGGGCGCGACCAGCCCAAACGGACGCGCAGATCAAAACGCGCCGTAGTCACCTCACTCCTGGCGGAGCGAACACGCGCAAAACCCGGTCCGGCGAATCCTGCACCCGGACCGGGTAAAGCGCAGCTAGAAAGACAAGCTCAGCTGGAGCGTCAAGCGCCGCGGCGTTGAGACGTGGGACCGGACTCGTCGTCCTCGTCCTCGTCATCGTTGTAGAGATCCGCGTACTGGGCGTACGGGTCGTCTTCCTCGTCGTCGTCCTCGAACGGCTCGCCATTCGGCGGCTGTTGCGAAGTCGAAGCGCCCAGCTCATTGGCCAGACGCGAGAGGTCAGTCCCGCCGCTGCTGTACTTCAGCTGGCGGGCGACCTTCGTCTGCTTGGCCTTTGCCCGGCCGCGCCCCATGGCTCGACCCCCTCGGATACGGGGCTCGACGGCCCCAGAGTCTTGACACGCGTTCATGATCTGGAACGGGCTCTCCGTGGAGAGACCGGTCCGTAGGGCTTCCACGGTACCTGAGCCCACGCCCATACGGTACGTCGCCCGCAGGACGCGCCTGGACCCAGAACCCTCGGGGTGCCCTGTCCCCGCTGGTCAACCGCGATTTTAACCTCTTCTTGGCGAACGACCCGCCGACGAACGTGAGAGTTCTCTCCAACACCCGCCGACGGGTACCCGCCGGACGCCCCGGAGAGGCCCTTGAGGCCTCAGGGGCGGCGTGCCTCCGCCATGCGGTGTTCGGCGATCCGGTCGGCCGCGGCGGCCGGCGGAATCCCGTCCTCCTTCGCACGTGCGAATATGGCCAGCGTGGTGTCGAAGATCTTCGCGGCCTTCGCCCTGCACCGCTCGAAGTCGAATCCGTGGAGCTCGTCGGCGACCTGGATGACACCGCCGGCGTTCACCACGTAGTCCGGCGCGTAGAGGATCCCGCGGTCGGCGAGGTCCTTCTCGACGCCGGCGTGCTCCAGCTGGTTGTTGGCCGCACCGCAGACGATCTTCGCGGTGAGCACCGGCACGGAGTCGTCGTTCAGGGCGCCGCCCAGCGCGCAGGGGGCGTAGATGTCCAGCCCCTCGACCCGGATGAGCGCGTCCGTGTCCGCGACGGCCGTCACGCCGGACGACGGGTGCCTGTCCAGAATTCGCCGTACGGACTCCGCCCTGACGTCCGTGATCACGACCTCGGCGCCGTCCTCCAGCAGATGCTCCACGAGGTGGTGCCCGACCTTGCCCACGCCCGCGATGCCGACCCTGCGGCCGCGCAGAGAGGGGTCGCCCCACAGGTGCTGGGCGGAGGCCCGCATGCCCTGGAAGACACCGAAGGCCGTCAGGACGGACGAGTCGCCCGCGCCGCCGTTCTCGGGGGAGCGCCCGGTCGTCCAGCGGCACTCGCGCGCCACGACGTCCATGTCGGCCACGTACGTACCGACGTCACAGGCGGTGACATACCGGCCGCCGAGCGAGTCCACGAAGCGGCCGTACGCGAGGAGCAGCTCCTCGGTCTTGATCTGCTCGGGATCCCCGATGATCACGGCCTTGCCGCCGCCGTGGTCGAGCCCGGCCATGGCGTTCTTGTACGACATCCCGCGGGAGAGGTTCAGCGCGTCGGCGACGGCCTCCTCCTCGGTCGCGTACGGGTAGAAGCGGGTGCCGCCGAGGGCGGGGCCCAGGGCGGTCGAGTGGATGGCGATGACGGCCTTGAGGCCACTGGCCCGGTCCTGGCAGAGCACCACTTGCTCATGGCCGCCCTGATCCGAGTGGAACAGGGTGTGCAGTACATCAGCAGGGGCGCCGGTTACGTCGGTCACGGTGGTGACTCCCAGTTAAGAAGCGGCGGTTGGGGCGGCCTCCGTACGGGTGGCGGAGGTCTGTGTGGCATGAGATTAGAGCCTGGACACGACCGCCATCCGCTCAGTGGTCAGGATCACCCTCTCGCGGAGTACGGTCACGATGGGGCGTGGGACGATTTGCAGTGTTTTCCCGCACTCCTGTGAGCGGGTTTCGCGGGTTTTCCGTCGGGTCGGCGGGGGAGGGAGCAAGCGTGCCCAAGGTGTCCTCGTTGATCGTCCCGTACGCGTCCTATCTGCGCGTGTACGAACCGCTCGCGGCCTTCCCGGAGCCGGAGCGCGGCCACTGGGCCCGCTATGCGCGCCGGCCCGACCGCCCCTCCTACCAGGACGAACTGCGCCGGTCGCTGGCCGACTTGCTGCCCACCCCGCCGATCCCGGTGCCGGTGCACGAGAGCGGTGACGCGTTCGTCGCGGACGTGGACGGCGTCCTGTGCGTGTGCCCCTGGCGAACCCGGCTGCGCGGCTGGCAGGCCTTGGGCGACCTGGCCGAGGAACTGCCCGCACCGGTCCTGGACGCGGTGCTGCCGACGGTCGTACGCCGTCAGGCGACCCAGGACTACGAGCGCTGGCTGTCCCGCAACCCCGACGCCCGGCCGTGGATCCGCACGTCGACCTGGCAGGTCCCGCTGAACTGGTTCGTGCTGGTGTCGGACGAGGAGCGCGAGTACGACAAGGGGACCGGCTCGACCGGCTCCGGGGACGGCCCGGGGGCGGCGGAGGACCCGCCCGTCCTGCGCTACCGGACGCCCATGGTGCAGGCCCGGCGGCGGGTCGCGCGGGGCCTGCGGACGCTGCGGGACGCCCTCGACGAGGGGCCGCTCATCGACGGCCTGGTGGACGTGGGGCGCTGGCTGGAGGAGTTCCACCCGCGCTCGCTGGTGGAACTCGACTACGGCGGCCTGGTGCACGTCCTGCCCGCCGGGGAGCTCGACGGCGACCATTCGGCGGCCGACGTCGCCGAGGGCATCGAGGCGCTGCGTACGGGCGACGGGCCCGGCGCCGGCGAGGCGTACGGCCGGCTCGTGGAGCGGTGGCGCTCGGTACGGGACCGTCGCTCGGCGAACTGAGGCCGAGGGGCCGAGAGATCTTCAGGGGCCCCTGAAGCCGGGACCCTGAAGCGGAGAGTCCGCATACTGGGGGTCCGCATACCGGCGTCGGAGGTCCGCCCGCCGGGGCGGGAGATGACCTGTGGGACTGATGGTTCCTGTGTGTCACGGGTTCTGACAGGACGTAAGTCCCTATCCGGGTCGTACGGGGTAAGCGTGACGGACGGCACTAACGCGGACCTTGCGTCTAACGCCCCTCCTCATGCCAAAATAGGACAAGGAGTCCGGGGAGGGCTCCTTCTGCCCACGTATGGGTGGAATCTCAGCATTGCACGCTATGGGGGGTCTGTTGACTCCTGATCGCCCTGTGACTGATCGTCACAGCGGCGTGACTGTCCGCTATGGCATGGTCCATCGGCTTCCGTCGCTGATGAACACCTGGGAGGGCAATTCCATCGGTTTGGCCGACGCGGCTGGACAGATGGTGTAGTTGTAGTGCCGAGGACAAGCCGTTCGTCCTATAACCGACTCGACCCGCATCCGCCATTTCGGGCAACGCGGGTCAAGGTGCAGAATTTAGAGGAAAGAACCGAGAAGGTTCGGTTCTCCCGAGGAGGCCGCTCATGACCGCTCGCACCCCTGATGCCGAGCCGCTGCTGACCCCCGCTGAGGTTGCCACGATGTTCCGCGTGGACCCGAAGACGGTGACGCGGTGGGCGAAGGCCGGCAAGCTCACTTCGATCCGCACGCTCGGCGGGCATCGCCGTTACCGCGAGGCCGAGGTTCGCGCCCTGCTCGCGGGCATCCCGCAGCAGCGCAGCGAAGTCTGAACAACAACTCCATAGCAGGGCATTTCGGCAGGTCCCCTAACTTGTCGGACTGCCCGAACCCAAGCTCCAAGCGACGCGGATCCTGCCCCAACGGGGTCCACGCCCGAGCGAGAACCACAAGCAACAAGGGTGCGTCGTAGATCGCGCTGGACTCCGCCGGGTCCAGTGCGATCTTTTTTGTGCGCCCACGGTGTCCGGTCATGCGCTGGTCATGGCGTACGCACAGGCTGTGGAGCCGGTCTGTGAGCGGCCTTGTCGCAGTCTGGGGAGACCTGTCGGATCAGCTGTGCGCGGCCCCGAGGTGGGGTGCAATTGCACATATTAAATTGACCAGTTGTAGGTGGGGGGTAAGTTCCGCGGGTTTGAAAACTTATGCGGTGACACCCGTCACACGTCATGGTCCTTGATGTGGTTGGCGTTTCTGCGCTAGAGGGGCTGCGCACATCTGGCGTCGCCCGAGGGGCAGTTGGGGTGCGGGGCGCGTCGTGCGGTCCGCTCACGCCGGGGAGGGTGTCTCGTCCTCGTACGGGGTTTCGGGGCTCTCCTGGTCGAAGGGAGCGCTCTCGGAGGCCAGCCGGAGGAGTCGGTGGCAGATCGGGCAGTGCCTTGTCAGGTGGCGGTAGCCGGAGGCGGCCGACAGATGGGCGCGGAGGAGGGCTCGCGTCTCATGTCGAGCTGTCGCCGCCATGGTCACCTCCGGTGGGGTGTGCGGTGGGGTGTCTTCGGCCCTGATTTTTAGGTACTGGGGGAATGTGACGGCGTCAAGCCCAGGTTGTGCGGGGTGCGCTGCGCGGGGCTTGTGGGGTTGGTGTGGCGGTCTGTTGCCGGATGCGGGGGGTTTCTTGGGCGTGCGCCCAGGAGGAGCGGTGGGTGTGATCGCGACTGCCGGCCGGTGGGGGCTTGGCGCGCAGTTCCCCGCGCCCCTGACGGGGCGGGACCCTGCGCCCCTGGCGGGGCGGGGCATGACTAAGGCCCCGCATCCTTGCGGATGCGGGGCCTTCATCTGATGCGGTCCTGACGGGATTTGAACCCGCGGCCTCCACCTTGACAGGGTGGCGAGCACTCCAAACTGCTCCACAGGACCA
>NZ_JAPWHT010000110.1:0-26097 GCF_027270795.1 Streptomyces sp. ActVer | reverse complement strand
GCCTCCTCTCCCCCACGTCACGCCCTCCCCGCTCCTCGGCCCCCTTCTCCGCCGGTGCCGTCAGGGCCGCCGGTGCCGGGCCCCTCTCCCCCGTCGTGCTCTCCGTCGGTCTCGCGGTCCTCGCCGCCGTCGAGATCCTGGTCCGCGCCGACGGGCTGCGCGGGAATCTCGCGCTCGCCCTGCTGCTCGCGCTGTGCACCACGCTGCCCGTGGGGGTCGTCCTCGCGCCGGAGCGCGGGGCGCCCGTCCGCGGCACCGCGGCCATCGCGCTCACGACCACCTGCGTCCTGGCCCTGGAGCCCTTCCGCGCCCTCACCCTCGCGGGGACGGCGGCCCAGCTGATCACCGTCCATGCGCTGGGACGGGCGGGAACACCCCTGCTCAGCGGCCTTCTCGTGCTGCCGTACGTTGGTCTCGCGCTGGCCGCGGCAGGCGACCCCGCCGACTCCACCGTCCGCGTCGTGGCCGTCCTGGTCGCCACGCTCACCTCCGCCGCGGCGGCCACGGGCATCACCCGGCACGTCCGGACGGCCGCACAGGCGCACAGCGCCACGGAACGCGCCTTCGCCGACACCCTGCTCGAACACGCGGCACGGGGTGAACGGGCCCGTATCGCCAGGGAGTTGCACGACGTCGTCGCCCACCACATCTCGATGATCGCCGTACAGGCCGAGACCGCCCGGCTGACCACCCAGGGGCTGCCCGCCGACGGCGCCACCCGGCTGCTCGCCATCGGGGACACCGCGCGGGCCGCGCTGACGGAGATGCGCCGGCTGCTCGGAGTGCTGCGCGAGGACGCGGACGTGGGGGTCACCCGGCGTCCCCAGCCGGGCCTGAGCCAGCTGATGGAGCTGGTCGACGACTCCCGGGACGCCGCGGGCTCCCGTACCCGGCTGATCGTCAGCGGCACGGTCGCCCCGCTCGACCCGGGCATCGAGGTCACCGCCTACCGCATCGTCCAGGAGGCCCTGACGAACGCCCGCCGGCACGCTCCGGGCGCCGCCGTGGACGTGGAACTCCGTTACGGGGCGGACGACTTGGCGCTCCGCGTACGCGACAACGGACCGGGGCCCGGACCCGGGCCTGCTTCCGGGTTCGACCCCGGACACCCCGTCGGCCGTGACCGCGTAGGGCACGGCCTCCTCGGCATGCACGAACGCGCGGCCACCGTGGGCGGCACCCTGCGCACCGGCCCCGCACCCGGCGGCGGCTTCCTGGTCGAGGCCCGCCTCCCCGTACGGGCGGAGGCCCTCGCATGACGACCCCCGAAGCCGCTCCCGAAGCGGTCGCCGGGACGAACGCCGAGGCGGCGGCCGACGTACCGGCCGAACCCCACCCCGTCCGCATTGTCGTCGCCGACGACCACGAGGTCGTCCGCGCCGGATACGCCGGACTCCTCGCCACCCAGCCGGACTTCATCGTCGTGGGCACCGCGCGGGACGGCGCGGAGGCGGTCCGGGTATGCCGGGAGCAGCGGCCCGACGTGGTGCTGATGGACGTACGGATGCCGGTGTCGGACGGGATCCAGGCGACCGCGGAGCTGATGGGCGACGCCGGACCCGCGCGCCCGCCCCGCGTGCTGATCCTCACCACCTTCGACCTCGACGAGCACGTGTACGACGCCCTCATCGCGGGAGCGAGCGGGTTCCTCCTCAAGGACGTCACCGCGGAGCGGCTCTTCGACGCGGTACGGGTCGTCGCCGCCGGGGAGGCCCTGCTGGCGCCCGGGGTCACGCGCCGGCTGATCGCGGAGTTCGCCCGGCTGAAGCCCAGGGCACCGCGCCGGGACGCGCTCGCGGTCCTCACCCCGCGCGAGTCGGAGGTGCTGCGGCTGCTCGCCGAGGGGCTGTCCAATCCCGAGCTCGCCGGACGTCTGCGCGTCGGCGAGGAGACGGTGAAGACGCACGTCAGCCGGGTGCTCTCGAAGCTCGGGCTGCGCGACCGGACCCAGGCGGTGGTCATGGCGTACGAGACGGGTCTGGTCGTGCCGGGGGCGGGGAGCACGGCCTGACCGGAGCACCGAACTCGGCCTGACCGGATAGGGGCGGCCGAATTTCACCCCTTGTGGCGACACTCACAGCGTTCACATAATCCCTCAACAGAAATTGACCGGCTCATGCCACCAAACGCGATTATTTGTCGCATTCCTTGGCATGTGCCTGACATTTCTGTCGCACCCGCATCCGGTTCCACCAGCTCGCATGTCAACCCCCCACGGAAGGCATCACGTTGAAGAACCTCGTCAAGGCCCTCAAGAGATGCGCGGTCGCCGGTGCGGCCGCCCTCGCGGTCGTCAGCCTTCAGCCCGTCTCCACCGCACAGGCCGCCCCCGCGCCCGTGGTCGGCGGAACCCGCGCCGCGCAAGGCGAGTTCCCGTTCATGGTCCGGCTCTCCATGGGCTGTGGCGGCGCGCTGTACACGCAGCAGATCGTGCTCACCGCCGCGCACTGTGTGAGCGGCTCCGGCAACAACACCAGCATCACGGCCACCGCCGGAGTCGTGGACCTCCAGAACACCAGCGGCCGGGTCCAGGTCAGGTCCACCAAGGTTCTGCAGGCCCCCGGCTACAACGGCACCGGCAAGGACTGGGCGCTCATCAAGCTCGCCCAGCCGATCAACCTGCCGACGCTGAAGATCGCGACGACCACGCAGTACAACACCGGCAACTTCACCGTCGCCGGAT
This sequence comes from Streptomyces sp. ActVer, assembly GCF_027270795.1. Taxonomy (NCBI): domain Bacteria; kingdom Bacillati; phylum Actinomycetota; class Actinomycetes; order Kitasatosporales; family Streptomycetaceae; genus Streptomyces; species Streptomyces sp. ActVer. The sequence goes on along the minus strand of NZ_JAPWHT010000110.1, from coordinate 23,414 downwards.
GGGGTGCGGCCAGCGAGGGCGGCGCCCAGCAGCGCTACATGCTCAAGGCCACCGTGCCGTTCGTCAGCGACGCCACCTGCCGTTCCTACAGCGGCTACAGCGGTCTCGTCGCGAGCGAGGAGATCTGCGCCGGCTTCACCGCGGGCGGCGTCGACACCTGCCAGGGCGACTCCGGCGGCCCGATGTTCCGCAGGGACGCCGCCAACGAGTGGATCCAGGTCGGCATCGTCAGCTGGGGCATAGGCTGCGCCCGGCCCAACGCCCCCGGCGTCTACAGCGAGGTCTCGACGTTCGCGTCGGCCATCGCCTCGGCGGCGTCGACTCTCTGACGCCCGCCGCATCCTCCGTACGAGGTCCATGGGCCCGGTGCTGTGCGCAGCGCCGGGCCCATGCCCATGCCCTGGCCTCTTCGGGGACCGGAGGCCACCGGGCTCAGAAGCCCCCTCCGAAGTCCCCGCCGCCCCCGAAGTCCCCGCCTCCGAAGCCGCCGCCGAAGTCACCGGAGTCGAAGTCGGCGCCGGACACGTCCCCGCCCTCGTACCCTCCGCCGCCGAAGTTCCCGTACCCGGAGCCGTAGTCCGCCGCGTACGACGGGCTGGCCATCATGGAGCCGAGCAGGGTGCCGACGAGGAGGCCGGGCAGGATGCCGCCGCCGAAGTAGCCGCCCGCCCAGGGTCCGTACGCCGGGCCCGCCTCCCAGTAGGGGCGGCGGCCGGATTCCGTGTCGACCTCGCGGACGGCGGGGTCGTGGCCCTCGGCGAGCCGGACCTGGTCGGCGGCGCAGACCGGCACCTCACGGGTCGCCCCGCCCGACGGCGTCCAGGTGGAGTCGGCGACCGACGGGCCGTGGCGCGGGTCGAAGAAGCAGGGGGCCCGGCGCTCGGGGACGGGCCGGTGCTCGCGGCGCGCGGCGAGCACGGCGAGCGAGAAGCGCCCGTCCTCCAGGGACTGGGTGACCGCGCGCACCTCCTCGGGGCGGGTGGCCGCGGCCATGAAGGACTTCGCCTTGTCGTAGGAGTCGAGGGAGCGCTCGTAGTCGGCGCGCATCACGTCGTCCGCGCCCGCCTCCGCGGGATGGAAGTCGAGCCGGTCGAGCTCCTCGCCGAAGGCGGTGATGTCCTCGTCGACGACGACGCGCAGCTTGTCGAGCGCGGCCTGTCGCTCGGCTTCCTTCCTGCGGCGGTTGCGGCGCACAAGGGTGTACGCGCCGGCGCCGCCCGCCACGATCACCGCGCCGGCCCCGATCAGGGCGCCCGTGTCCACGCCGCCCCCGCCCTCGCTCCAGCCGCTGGGCGCCGAGCCTCCGACGTTGGCGAGGGCCCGGTCGGTGAAGTCGTCGAGCTGGGTCCTGGTGTCCTCACCCTGGACGCTGGTGACGAGGTTCTTCACGCCGTCCTGGGACATGACCGAGGAGTCGGCCTTCGCGTCGAACCGGTCGCCGAGCCTGACCGCGTACAGGCCGGTGACGCCGGTCGCGGTGCGCAGGTTCTGGAAGAGGTCCTGCTTCGGGAAGTCCGTGGGGAGCACGGCGACGAAGACCGGCTTGTCGGCCCTCTCGATCTTCTCGGCCAGGGCGTCGGCGTCGGCCGACGACAGTTGCCCCGACATGGACGGGTCGACGTACACGGGGCTCTTCTTCAGGGCGTCGGAGACCGTCGAGACGTCCGTCGCCGCGTGGGCGCCCGTGGCCCCGACGGACAGCACCGCCAAGGCCGCGAACGCGATCAGGAGTACGGAGAGTCCTCGGGCTAGTGCGGCCTTCATACCTTCGAAGCTACTCCTGGGAACCCGAAAACGTAGCTCGTGGCGGCCTGGCACCCTGTGCCTGGTGGGCGGTGCGACGCCGCGCGCCGCACCGCCCACCAGGGATCCTTCGGCCGAGGGGCCCGCCGACCGAGGGATCCTCGGCCGACGGGCCCGTCAGCAGCGAACAGACAGCGATCGGACAGCGAACAGGCGATGATCAGGCGGCCTTGTACGCCGCCGTCAGTTTCGCCACCGCCTGCCCGTACCGTCCGGTCAGCAGCAGGTGATCGGCGTCGGCGAAGGGCTTCGCGCTCGCCGCCGTGATCGTCTGCCCCATCTTCTGCTGGACGAGCAGCCGTGCCTTGGTCACGATCGCGCGCCCGGCCGTCTCCGACCCGGCCTTCTCGGCCACGGCGGCCGCGACGGCGAGGGCCTTCAGCGCACTGGTGCCACCGCTCGGCACGGAGGTCAGCGTGGTCAGCCCCCATCCGTACGGGAACTGCGGATCGTACGAGGAGTCGCCCACGTTGATCGGCAGCTGGGACTCCGACTTCGGCCAGGTGAGCGGGAGCTGACCGGTGAAGGCCCGCTTCCCGTACAGCACGTCCGCGACGCCGTCGCCCTCGGTGCCCGGCAGCCAGGACGCGACCAGCGCGTCGATGTCGCCGAGCTGGTCGCCGACGAGCTGCGGCCGCCCGGAGACGATCAGCACGGCGCACTTCATGGCGCCGCACACCTTGTCGACGGCCGCCCGGTCGGCGGCGGAGAGCAGCAGGTCGTTGCCGTTGCCGACGTCTCCGACGCCCTCGGCGTACGGGGTCTCGCCGACGACCACGACCCCCACGTCATGGCCGTCCGTCGGCGCCGACGCGTCCTTGGAGTACGTGACCGCGCTCCCGGCCTTCCGCATGCCCTCCAGGACCGTCGTCCCGTCCGTGATCTTCCCGGACGAGCCCTGCCAGGTGATGGTCCAGCCGCCGGCCTGGTTGCCGATGTCGTCGGCGTTGGAGCCGGCGACGTACACCTTCTGCGACTTCTTGAGCGGCAGCACGCCGCCCGCGTTCTTCAGCAGGACCTGGGACTCGGCCGCCGCCTCGCGGGCCACGGCCCGGTGCTTCGCCGAGCCGATCGCCGAGGCCCCGCTCGTGTCGGCGTACGGCTTCTCGAAGAGGCCCAGCTTGAATTTCTGCGTGAGGATGCGGGACACGGCGTCGTCGATCCGCTTCGCGGAGATCCGGCCGGCGGTCACCTCGTCCGACAGCGTCTTGTGGAAGTCCTTGTACGCGTACGGGACCATGATCATGTCGAGGCCCGCGTTGACCGACGTACGGACGTCGCTCGCGTAGTCGCCGGGGATCTGGTCGATGGCCTGCCAGTCGCTGATCACGAAGCCGTCGAAGCCCATGCGGTCCTTGAGCACGCCGTTGATCATCGCGGCGTCCGCGTGCATCTTCACCGGGCCCTCGGAGTCGCCGAGGATGTCGAGCGAGGAGTACGAGGGCATGACCGTGCCGACGCCCCGGTCCACGGCGTCCTGGTAGGGCGCGAGGTGGACGGCTTCCAGCTCCTGCCGGGTGACCTTGGTGATGCCCTGGTCGATGGTGTACGTGCCGGTCGTGGACGAGCCGTACTCCGTCCCGCCGTCGCCGACGAAGTGCTTGGCGGTGGCGAGGACCTTGTCGTTCCTCTTCAAGTCCTTGCCGCTGGGCGCTCCTTGGAGGCCCTGGATGACGGTCCCCATGGACTCGACGAGCGCCGGGTCCTCACCGAACGACTCGTAGGTCCGCCCCCAGCGCTCGTCGCGCGTCACGCACAGGCAGGGCGCGAAGTCCCACGGGATGCCGGTGGCCCGGACCTCGGCGGCGGTCACCTTCCCTGCCTCATAGGAGAGTTGGGGATCGCGCGTCGCACCGATGCCGATGTTGTGCGGCATGATCGTGGCGCCGACGAGGTTGTTGTGGCCGTGCACCGCGTCCACGCCGTAGATGAGCGGGATCTGGAACCGGGTCGCCTGCGCCCGGAGCTGGAAGCCGTCGATCATCTTCGCCCAGGCCTCGGGCGTGTTCGGCGTCGGTGTGGAACCGCCGCCGGAGAGCAGCGAGCCGAGGTCGTAGGCGGCGATGTCACCCGGCGTGGTGAGCGCGCCGCGCTCGGCCTGGGTCATCTGGCCGGCCTTCTCCGCGAGGGACATCCGGGAGAGCAGATCGGCGACCCGCTTCTTCACCGGCAGCTTCGAGTCGAGGTACGGGAGTCCGTGGGCGTCGATCACGACCTGCGGGTTCTCGGCGGGTGCCTTGGCACCGGTGACCGTCAGCTTCAGCGGGACTGTCTCGGCGTTCTCGCCCGCCTTGTCGCGCAGGGTCGCCACGGTGACGGTCCGCGAGGCGCCGGAGGCCGTGCCCGCCGGGAAGGTCAGCTCGCCCTTGACCGGGGTGAAGTCCTTGCCCGACTCACCGGTGCCGCCGGCCGTCTCGTACGCGACGGTGACGGGCTCCTCGATGGGCGCGGAACCGGTGGTGGCGACCGTGATCTTCACGGCGGCCGAGCGGCCCTCCTCGACGGGGTACACGGCCGCGTCGGTGACGACGTTGGCGCGCAGGGACTGGTCGGCCTTGCCGTACAACTCCACGCCGTCCATGGCGAACTGGTCCTTGGTGCCGACCGGGAGCGTGAGCGCGTAGCCCCACATCCCGGTGAGGCCGAGGACCTGGTCGATGCCTCCGACGGGCTGGTAGTCCGTGCGGTAATTGAAGTCGGTGAAAGGGATCTCCAGCTGTTTCCAGCCGGTCCAGTCGTCGGTGAAGGACGTCGTCCACAGCTCGGAGGCCTCGCCGTTGGCGCCGCCGTCCTTCAGCTCGAAGTTGACCTTCTTGCCGTTGTTCCGGCCGTCCCACCAGAAACGGATGCCCTTGCGCGCGGACCAGTCCTGGGCCGGCTTGTCGAAGGCGAAGTCGTGCGTGAAGCCGCCGTAGCCGCTGATGTCGTACGTACCGGAGAGGACCTTCTCGCCCTGCGGCGCGTCGTCCCGGGCGGCGAGCTCCAGCGTGGGCGGGTCGTCGGTGTCGCTGCCCCAGGTGAAGATGCCCTCGGCGGGCGGGTTCGCGAACGGGATCTCGCCCTCGAAGTTGTCGACGGGCGCGGGGGCGGGATCGTCCGCTCCGGAGGCGGGGCCCGCCACGGCGAACGGGAGCAGCCCGGTCAGCAGGGTGGCGGAGACGAGCAGGGCGGTTCTTCGCATGGACCTTCCCTCGGCTCTGGTGCGGCTGTTATGACTTGACCTCTCATGGCTTACCTCACGGCGTGAGTTAACTGATGCCACGCCCCGCCGTCAAGACTTCACGTCAGAAGCGGTACACAGCCAACTCCCGGCCGGATCAGGGCCGTTGCTCGTTCAGAAACTGAACGCGCACCTCCTTGACGCCCGTTCGAAGCCGCCATTTACTCACGCCTCGCACGCCCACATCCCCCACCTCCAGAAGTGCGGCGCACCATGAGCAACCCCAGAAGACCCCTTCGGGTGGCCCGGCTCCTCCTCGCCGGGCTGCTCACCACCGCAGGGCTGACGACCGCCGGTGCCACGCCCGCGCAGGCCGCGGGCGAGCAGGTCACGGCCTGGCTCACCACCACCGACGACACCGGCGGGCGCCATGTGACCCGCGGCCTCCAGGCGCAGACCCCGTTCGCGTTCCAGGCCGGCAGTGGCGGAGGCGGCGAGAACATCTCCTCCGGCACCCAGTCGGGAGGCGGCGAGCGGGCGGGGTCGTTCGTCGGGCTCGCGGGCAAGTGCCTCGACGTGGCGGGCGGTTCGTCGGCCAACGGCACGGCGGTCCAGCTCTACGACTGCAACGGCTCGACCGCGCAGAACTGGACGGTCGCCGCGGACGGTTCGGTCCGGTCCCTCGGGAAATGCCTCGACGTCACCGGCGCGTCCGTCGCCGACGGTGCGAAGGTCCAGCTCTACGACTGCAACGGCTCGGGCGCGCAGCGCTGGTCGTACAACGCCTCGACCGGTGACCTCGTCAACACGGCCGCGAACAAGTGCCTGGACGTGAGCGACAACTCGTCCGCGAACGGGGCGCGGGCGCAGATCTGGTCGTGCACGGGGGCTGCCAACCAGAAGTGGCAGCTGCGGTAGGGGGCTGCGGCACCCGTTCTCGCCCCCGCCGCCCCTGCCCATTCCCGTCACCACTCGGGGGCTCCGCCCCCGAACCCCCGTGCGCAGTTCCCCGCGCCCCCAGGCTTTTAGGGGCGCGGGGAACTGCGCGACAAGCCACAACGCACCCGCACCCGAAAACACACACCACGGGGTCTGGGGCGGAGCCCCAGAAGGACGATGGGGGTCCCCCCGCTCGAGCGAAGCCGAGAGTGGGGGAGGGTAGGGGCGGCGGGGGCGAGAGACCCTGGGGGGCTACTCGGCCGGTTCGACGCCCGCCCGCAGCAGGCCGTACGTGTAAGCGTCCTCCAGGGCCTGCCAGGACGCCGCGATCACGTTCTCGGCGACGCCCACCGTCGACCACTCCCCCGTGCCGTCGGAGGTGGAGATGAGGACCCGGGTCGTGGACTGGGTGCCGTGCTTGCCCTCCAGGATGCGGACCTTGTAGTCGACGAGCTCCAGCTTGGCGAGCTGGGGGTAGATCTTCTCCAGGGCCACGCGCAGGGCGCGGTCGAGGGCGTTGACCGGGCCGTTGCCCTCGGCCGTGGCGACGATGCGCTCGCCCTTGGCGAAGAGCTTGACCGTGGCCTCGTTGGCGTGGCTGCCGTCGGGGCGGTCCTCGACGATGGCGCGCCAGGACTCGACCTCGAAGTACTTGCGGGCCTTGCCCTCGATCTCCTCCCGGAGCATGAGCTCGAAGGAGGCGTCCGCGGCCTCGTACGTGTAGCCCCTGAGCTCGCGCGCCTTGACCCGCTCGACGACCCGGCCGATCAGCTCGCGGTCACCGCCCAGGTCCACCCCGAGTTCCTTGCCCTTGAGCTCGATCGAGGCGCGGCCGGCCATGTCCGAGACGAGCATCCGCATGGTGTTGCCGACCTGCTCGGGGTCGATGTGCTGGTACAGCGCCGGGTCGACCTTGATGGCCGACGCGTGCAGGCCGCCCTTGTGGGCGAAGGCCGAGACACCTACGTACGGCTGGTGCGTGGACGGGGTCAGGTTCACGACCTCCGCGATCGCGTGTGAGATGCGGGTCATCTCGGAGAGCGCGCCCTCGGGGAGGACCTTCATGCCGTACTTGAGCTCCAGCGCGGCGACCACGGGGAACAGGTTGGAGTTGCCGACGCGCTCGCCGTAGCCGTTCGCCGTGCACTGGACGTGGGTCGCGCCCGCGTCGACGGCCGCGAGGGTGTTGGCGACGGCGCAGCCGGTGTCGTCCTGGGCGTGGATGCCGAGGCGTGCGCCGGTGTCGGCGAGGACGGTGGCGACGACGGCCTGGACCTGGGCGGGCAGCATGCCGCCGTTGGTGTCGCACAGCACCACCACGTCGGCGCCGGCCTCCGAGGCGGCCCGGACGACGGCCTTCGCGTACTGCGGGTTCGCGCGGTAGCCGTCGAAGAAGTGCTCGCAGTCGACGAAGACGCGCCGGTCCTGGGAGCGGAGGTAGGAGACGGTGTCGCGGACCATCTCCAGGTTCTCTTCGAGGGTGGTGCGCAGCGCCAGCTCGACATGCCGGTCGTGGGACTTGGCGACGAGCGTGACGACGGGTGCGCCGGACTCGACGAGCGCCTTGACCTGCGGGTCCTCGCTCGCCTTGCCGCCCGCCCGGCGGGTGGCGCCGAAGGCCACGAGCTGGGCGTGCCTGAAGTCGATCTCCTCCTGGGCGCGGGCGAAGAACTCGGTGTCGCGCGGGTTGGCCCCCGGCCAGCCGCCCTCGATGAAGCCCACGCCGAAGTCGTCCAGGTGCCGTGCGATGGCCAGCTTGTCCGCGACGGTGAGGTTGATGCCCTCTCGCTGCGCACCGTCGCGCAGCGTCGTGTCGAAGACGTGGAAGGCGTCGTCGACTCGGGAGGGGCCGCGACGGGAGGAGTCGCGATGCTCGTCGGTTGCGTCCGTCATCTCTTGAGGCTCCTGTATCGGATTCGGTCTACCGGAATGACCGGCTCCACCGTCCATGGTCTCTCGCGCTCCGGTCCCGGCTGAAGGTGGGCCAGGAAACAGAAAAACCTCTCGCGGGTGCGAGAGGTCTGCGCGCGGGTCAGGACGACGGTGGCCGCCCGTACGTGGTCGTACAGTGCGGTCACTGCGGACCGGCGCGCCTGCTGCCAATAATCATGGCGAACGAGAGCACGGAGGCAGTCTGGCACAGACCGCCCCCGTGCTCACCGTCCGTCTCAGGATGCGAGCACTCGGTTGATCACCGCAGGTGGCGTACGAACGCGTCGTCGCCCTCGTTGGTGTCGCCGGCCGGGATCAGCCCCGGGTCCGCGGACAGGAAGGCGATGCTGCGGGCGCCGTCGGAGATCCGGCCCGGCCGTCCGCGCTGAACTCCGGTCCGTACGAACTGTCGTTGCCCTGCTCCCCCGTCGCGGACAGTGTGATCCGCTCGGTCCCCGGCTTCGGTGCCGCCGCCGGTGTCCCGGCCGCTGACATCGTTGCCGTGGTGGCTGACACCGCCCCCGCGATGACTGCGACGGACGCCCCACGCACGGATCTGCGCATGACGGTTCCCCCCGATTTCCCCGTAGCGCTCGTTCCCCGGCCCTGCGCCGAGGGCTCGTCCGATGCAAACGCACCGGCGGGCACGGGTCAATCAGCCGAATTGAGTACAACCTGGACGGGCACTCAGGCGTCCGAGCGCGCCAGCGCCTCGTCCAGGAACTCCCGTACGTGGCCGAGGATCTGCTCCCGGTCCGTGCCCCGCAGTCCGATCGCCACGTGGATGGAGAAGCCGTCGAGGAGGGCGCGCAGCCGGGACGCGAAACGGTCCGGGTCCACCGGACGGAACTCCCCGCGCGACACGCCCTCCGCCAGCAGCGCCACCAGGTCGCGGTGCCAGGCACCCTCGATCGCGGCCTGCCGCTCGCGGGCGTCCTCGTCGGCGTTCTGCGAGCGGTTCCAGACCTCCAGCCAGAGGGTCCAGTGCGGGTCGCGGTGGCCGTCGGGCACGTACAGGTCGACGTACGCGTCGAGGCGCTCGCGCGCCGGGGCCGCCCGGGTGAGCAGCCGGCCGCGCTCCGCGCCGAGCCGCCCCTCGCTCCACTCCAGGGTGCGCAGCAGCAGCTCGTCCTTGGAGTGGAAGTAGTAGAGGAGGTGACCGCTGCTCATCCCGACCTTGCGGCCGAGCGCCGCCATGGTGAGCTTCTCCAGACCGCTCTCGGCGATCATGTCCATCGCCACGGCGAGGACGTCCTCGCGGGGCGGGGCGGTGTTGCGCCGACGGGTCGTCACGCGACGGCCTCCACACGGACGGTGTCCGGGACGAGCCGGGTCTCGTAGCCGCCCGAGCAGTCACTGGCCTCGACAGCGATCTCGGCGCCGCAGGAGCAGACGCGGTTGACACCCTCGAAGGGGCTCGCGCCGCAGCAGCCGCCCAAGCGGGACATGTCGGGGTGGAAGTCCAGCTCGACGACGTCGAGCGGGTGCAGGACGTAGGTGCCGCGCGGCCCGGCGGACACGAGCGAGCCTCGCTCGTCGGACATCCACATCCCGCCGGGCACGATCCCGTCGTACGCGTCCTCGTCTCCCTCGTACGGTTCGAAGGGCGCCCCGAACGGCTGCGGATCGACCACATACGTGCCGCGCGGGACGCTCGCCGGACCGTGCCGCCGCCCCTCCGCGTCGGGCATACCGTCCCAGCCGGGGTACTCGGGCATCTCGTCGAGCGGCCGGACAGGCTCGGTCAGCCGGCGCCCGCAGGCGGCACAAAACAGTACGTTCACCCGTACGTTCTACCTGACTGCTCCCAAGGACAGAGCGGGAGTGGGCCCTGTTGCCGGAACCCGTGCTCGGCCGCGTGCCCGGTCCGCGAATGTGAGGCCGGTTCGCAGTGGTCCGGTCGCACGGCTCCTGTCGCCATCAGGCCCTCGGCTGCTGTTGCGTGATGCAGTGGATGCCGCCGCCGCCCGCGAAGATCGCCCGCGCGTCGACCAGCGTCACCGTCCGCCCGGGGAACAGCCGCCGGAAGATCCCGGCCGCGATCTCGTCGCGCGGGTCGTCGAAGCCGCAGAGCACGACTCCGCCGTTGCAGAGGTAGTGGTTGATGTAGGAGTAGTCGGCCCAGTGGCCGTCCGCCTCCAGGACCGCAGGGGCGGGCACCTCGACGACCTCGATCCGGCGTCCGCGGGCGTCGGTCTGCGCCCTGAGCAGCCCGATGATCTCCTTCGACACCTCGTGGTCGGGGTGCGCCGGGTCCGGCTGGTAGTGCGCCACGACGACTCCGGGCCGGGCGAAGGCGGCGACGATGTCGACGTGGCCGAGCGTCCCGTACCCGTGCGGGGGATAGTCACCGGTCAGTCCGCGCGGCAGCCAGATCGCCCTGCGGGTGCCGAGCTGGGCGTGGATCTCCGCCTCCACCTGCTCCCTCGTCCAGCCGGGGTTGCGTTCGGGCCCGAGCTGCACGGTCTCGGTGAGCAGCACCGTGCCCTCGCCGTCCACGTGGATCGCGCCGCCCTCGTTGACGAGCTTCGAGGTGTACGTCCGTGCCCCGGCCAGGGCCGACACGTACGCCCCGATCCTGGCGTCGTGGTCCCAGCGGGCCCAGTCCTGGGCGCCCCAGCCGTTGAACGTCCAGTCCACGGCGGCGAGTTCGCCCTTCCCGTCGGTGAGGAAGGTGGGGCCGATGTCGCGCATCCAGGCGTCGTCGAGTTCCCGCTCGACGGTGTCGATGCCGGGGCCCAGCAGGGTCCGTGCCTCGGCCGACCGGCCGGGACCGCAGACGACCGTGACCGGTTCGAAGCGGCGTACGGCACGGGCAACCGACGCCCAGGCCGCACACGATGCGGCGAGGTCGTCGGGGTCGTCGAAGGTGACGTTGGGGCCCGGCCACGCCATCCAGGTGCGCTCGTGCGGGGTCCACTCGGCGGGCATGCGGAAGCCGTCGGCGGCAGCCTTGTTCATCGGGGTCCTCATCGGGTCCTCGGGGTCCACATCGGGTTTCTCACAGGAAGTACAGGCGGTTGAGGGAGACCGAGTCGGCCGGCTCGGAGCGCAGCGGTTCGCCGTCGAGGGTGACCAGTCCGGTGCGCTGGTCCACATCGACCGCGCCGGTACGGGAGTTGAGGCGCAGGTCGGCCGGACCGATGCCGCGCGTGCCGCGAACCGCCACGCGACGACGGCGTGTTGACATGGTGTCGTTGCCCTGGTCGAGCGCGGCCTGTGCCACGAAGGCGACGGAGAGGTCCGCGGGTGTGCTCCCGTGCGCCCCGAACTGCGGTCCCAGGACCAGGGGTTCACAGGTGTCGGTCGCCGCGTTCGGGTCGCCCACGACTCCGTACGCCGGGAAGCCGGACTTGAGCACGAGCTGCGGCTTCGCGCCGAAGAACTCGGGGCGCCAGAGGACGATGTCGGCGAGCTTGCCGGTCTCGATGGAGCCGACCTCGTGGGCGAGGCCGTGCGCGATGGCCGGGTTGATGGTGAGCTTGGCGATGTAGCGCAGGACGCGCGCGTTGTCGTCGCCCGAGTCGCCGGAGTGGTCCCCTTCGATCGGCCCCAGCTCCGCCTTCATCTTTCCGGCCATCGCGAAGGTCCGGCGCACGGTCTCCCCCGCGCGCCCCATCCCCTGCGCGTCCGACGAGGTGATGCCGATCGCGCCCAGGTCGTGCAGGACGTCCTCGGCGCCCATCGTCCCGGCCCGTATCCGGTCGCGGGCCATCGCCGCGTCGCCCGGCAGGTCGGTCTTGAGGTCGTGGACGGAGACGATCATCCCGTAGTGCTCGGCGACGGCGTCCCGGCCGAAGGGCAGGGTGGGGTTGGTGGAGGAGCCGATGACGTTCGGAACTCCCGCCATTTTCAGCACGTTCGGTACGTGACCGCCGCCGCAGCCCTCGATGTGGAAGGCGTGGATGGTGCGGCCTTCGAGGACGCGCAGGGTGTCCTCGACGGACAGGCACTCGTTCAACCCGTCGCTGTGCAGGGCGACTTGGACGTCGTACTCCTCGGCGACCCGAAGTGCCGTGTCGAGCGCGCGGGTGTGGGCGCCCATGTCCTCGTGGACCTTGAAGCCGGACGCCCCGCCCTCGGCCAGGGCCTCGACGAGCGGCGCCTCGTGCGAGGACGAACCCCGGCCCAGGAAGCCGATGTTGACCGGCCACGCGTCGAACGCGTTGAACGCGTGCCGCAGCGCCCAGGGTGAGTTGACGCCGACGCCCCACACCGGCCCGAACTCCTGCCCGACGATCGTCGTCACGCCGGACGCGAGCGAGGCCTCCATGACGCGCGGCGACAGCAGGTGGACGTGCGTGTCGACGGCCCCGGCGGTGGCGATCAGCCCCTCCCCGGAGACGATGGACGTACCCGTGCCGACCACGACGTCGACGCCGTCGAGGGTGTCGGGGTTCCCGGCCCGGCCGATGGAGCAGATCCGCCCCTCGCGGATGCCGATGGAGACCTTCCGGATCCCCTGCGCCGCGTCGATCACCACGACATTGCTGATGACGACGTCACAGGTCTCGCGGACGGCGGCGGCCTTGAGGTGCAGTCCGTCGCGCGCGGTCTTGCCGAACCCGGCGAGGAACTCGTCGCCGTACTTCTGGGCGTCGGACTCGACGCGGATCGTGAGCCCCGAGTCGCCGAGGCGGACGCGGTCGCCGGCCCGGGGGCCGTGGGTGGCGGCGTACTCGTACGGATTCATCGTGTCGCCCCCCGTCCCTGAGACTCGCCCCCTGGAGCCGCGGCTCCCAGATATCCGCAGGCGGCGGCCCTGTGCAGGGCCTCCTCCTTCGCGCCCGGGGCGTCCAGCGGCCCGTCGACGAGCCCGGCGAACCCGATCGCGATCCGCTCGCCCCCGACCGGTACGAGCCCGACCTCGACGCGCTCGCCCGGCCCGAAACGCACCGACGACCCCGCGGGCACGGCGAGCCGCATCCCGTACGCGTCCGCACGCGGGAAGTCGAGCCGCGGGTTGGCCTCGAAGAAGTGGAAGTGGGAGGTGACGGAGACGGGCACGGTGGCGGTGTTGGTGACCGCGAGCCGCACGACCGCCTCGGGCTGGGCGTGCACGGGCCCCGGCAGCAACGCCCCGGGGGCCCGGTCCCCCAGCCCGCCGCCGACGGGGTCGGCCACGACCGCGAGCCGCGATCCGTCGTCGAAGACGGCCTCGACATGCACCTCGGTCACGACGTCGGCGACACCCGGCAGCACGTCGTCGGGGCCGAGCACCGCCCGGGCCGCCTCGATGGCCTCGGCGAGCCGTCGCCCGTCCCGCGCGGCCTCGCAGACGGTGTCCGCGATGAGCGCGGTCGCCTCCGGCACGTTGAGCCTGAGACCGCGCGCCCGGCGGGCACGGGCCAGCTCGGCGGCCCCGAACAGGAGCAGCCGGTCACGTTCCGTGGGGGTCAGTCTCACGCCACGACACCTCCTTGCGTCCACACTATTTAGAGCATCACTCTAACCATGAGCTTCATAGAACGGAACCATTGACGGGCGATTAACAACCCGGCACATTGAACGTCGCTCTAAAGTGCGGGGCGCAAGGGGCCGATCGAAGGGGACCTGCCATGCCGGTGGAACAACACGGAGTCGACACCATCCCGGAGGAGGAGCGGACGAGCGGCCCTCGGGACCTGGTCTCGATCCTGCTCGGCTCGAACCTCTGCCTCGGCGTGATCATCTTCGGCTGGCTGCCGCCGTCGTTCGGGCTTGACTGGTGGTCGTCCGTCACGTCGGTCGTCGTGGGCACGCTGATCGGCACGGCGCTCACGGCTCCGCTCGCGCTGGTCTCGTTGCGCACGGCGACGAACCTCTCGACGTCGTCCGGCGCCCAGTTCGGCGTCCGCGGCCGGCTCGTCGGCTCGGTCGTCGGGCTCCTGCTCGCCCTCGGCTACACGGCCCTGACCGTGTGGATCGGCGGCGACGTGATGGTCGGCGTACTGCACCGCCTGTTCGGACTGCCGGCCTCGGACCTCTCGTACGCGCTGGTCTACGCCCTGCTCTCGGCGGCCACCGTGGCGGGTGCGGTGTACGGCTACCGCGTGCTGCTCCGCATGTCCCGGATCCTGGCCGTGGGCATGACGGCCCTGCTGGTCCTCGGGGTGTTCGCGTACGCGCCGCACTTCACGACCTCCGCGCTGCCGGAGGCGGGCGGCTATCTGCTCGGCGGCTTCTGGCCGACCTGGCTGCTGGCGGCGGTGGCCGCGGGTCTCTCGGGCCCGGTCGCGTTCATCACGCTGCTCGGCGACTACACGCGCTACATCTCACCCGCCCGGCACTCCTCCCGCACGGTCCTGCGCGCGACCTGGCTGGGCCTGACCGCCGGGCTCCTGATCCCTCAGCTCTTCGGCACCTTCACGGCGTACGCGGCCGGCGCGGCCCTCGACTACGCGGGCCCGCTGGTCTCCGCCGCCCCCGGCTGGTACCTGGTCCCGCTCCTGCTCGCCGCCTCCGCCGGATCCGTCGGCAACGCGGGTCTGATGCTCTACTCGATGGGCCTCGACCTCGACGCGATCCTCCCGCGCGCCTCCCGCACCAGGGCCACGTACACGGTCGCCGTCGTCGCCACGGCCTGCGTCTTCACCGGCCACTACGCGTCGAGCGCCCAGGACGCGATGACGTCCTTCGTCCTGCTGCTGACGGCGGTCGGCACACCATGGGCGGTCATCACACTCATCGGCTTCGTACGCTGCCGCGGGGTGTACGACCCGGACGCCCTCCAGGTCTTCAACCGCCGTTCCCGCGGCGGGATCTACTGGTACTCGGCCGGCTGGAACATCCCGGCCACACTGTCCTGGACCCTGGGTGCCGCCACCGGCCTCCTCGCGGTCTCCCTGCCGTCGTACGAGGGCCCGCTCCTGACGCTGACCGGCGGGGTGGACTGCAGTTTCCTGCTGTCGGGACTGGTCGGAGGCACCACATACCTGACCCTGACGACACGAACACGTACACCTCAGCCGCCAGTGCCCCCGGAACCGTCGGCCACGGACACCCAGCGGGCCTCGGTGACGTCGTAGCGCAAGGCCCGCCCCCGACACGGCGCTTTCTAGGGAGCGGGCCTCACGCAACGTAACCGCCGAGCCGGGGCGGCAGTGGAGCCGGAGGCTCAGCCGAGGTTGTGCATCCAGCCGTGCCGGTCCTTCGTCACGCCCCGCTGGATGTCCAGGAGGGCCTGGCGGAGCTTGATGGTGACCTCGCCGGGCTCGCCGCCGGACTGCTGCCACTCGGCGCTGGAGCGCTTGACGGTGCCGACGGGGGTGATGACGGCCGCCGTGCCGCAGGCGAAGACCTCGGTCAGGGTGCCGTTCTCGGCGTCGCGCTGCCACTGGTCGATGGAGACGCGGGCCTCCTCGGACTCGTAACCGAGGTCACGGGCGACCGAGAGGAGCGAGTCGCGGGTGACGCCCTCCAGGATGGAGCCCGTCAGCGTGGGCGTGACGATCTTGTCCCCGTACACGAAGTACAGGTTCATGCCGCCCAGTTCCTCGACCCACTTGTGCTCGACGGCGTCGAGGTAGCAGACCTGGTCGCAGCCCTTCGAGGCCGCCTCGGCCTGGGCGAGCAGGGACGCGGCGTAGTTGCCGCCGGTCTTGGCGTCGCCCATGCCGCCGGGGACGGCGCGCACGCGGTCCTCGGAGAGCCAGATCGAGACGGGCTTCACGCCGCCCGGGAAGTACGCGCCGGCGGGGGACGCGATGACCAGGAAGAGGTACTCGTTGGCGGGCTTCACGCCCAGGCCGACCTCGCTCGCGATCATGAACGGGCGCAGGTAGAGCGACTCCTCGCCGCCGTGCGCGGGCACCCATGCCTTGTCCTGCTGGACCAGCGCGTCGCACGCCTCGATGAACGTCTCGACGGGCAGCTCGGGCATGGCCAGGCGACGGGCGGAGGACTGGAAGCGCAGGGCGTTGCGGTCCGGGCGGAAGGTGGCGACGGAGCCGTCGGGCTGCCGGTAGGCCTTCAGACCCTCGAAGATCTCCTGCGCGTAGTGCAGGACGTTGGTCGCCGGGTCCAGGGAGAGCGGTCCGTACGGCGTGAGCTGGCCGTCGTGCCAGCCGCGGCCCTCGGTCCACTTGATCGTCACCATGTGGTCGGTGAAGTGGCGGCCGAACCCGGGGTTGGCGAGGATGACCTCGCGCTCCGCGCCGGAAAGTGGCGAGGCCGAGGGCTTGAGCTCGATCGTGGGCGTCGTCATGAATGGTGTCCTTCACCGGTTGTGTGTGACGGGCCGCGCTCACGCCTGTACTGCCAGTGGCCAGTGCTAGGACGTCCGAGCATTCCCTCATTCCGCGGCTCCGCCATCGATTATCGCAAGCGGGGAGCCACGACGAAATCGGCGTGAATGCGACCCAGAGGATGATGGTGACACCCGGCGGGGACATAGCAAAGCCGCCGGGTGTTCGAGTGACCCGGCGGCTTCGAGAGTTTCGAGTGACGCGGCAGGGTCAGCCGGCTACTCGTACGGCGAGCGCGTCGCCGATTTCCTCGGTGCTGCGGGCGGGCTTGCCGACGCGCTCCGCGAGGTCGGCGGAGACGGCGTCCTCGATGCGCGCGGCCTCGGACTCGTGGCCGAGGTGACGCAGCAGGAGGGCGACGGACAGGACGGTGGCGCTGGGGTCGGCCTTGCCCTGGCCCGCGATGTCCGGGGCCGAGCCGTGGACGGGCTCGAACATCGACGGGAACTCGCCGCTCGGGTTGATGTTGCCGGAGGCGGCGACGCCGATGCCGCCGGAGACGGCCGCGGCGAGGTCGGTGATGATGTCGCCGAAGAGGTTGTCGGTGACGATCACGTCGAAGCGGGCGGGGTCCGTGACGAGGTAGATCGTCGCGGCGTCCACGTGGATGTAGTCCGTGGTGACCTCGGGGAACTCCTCGGCCACCTTGTTGAAGACGTTCGTCCACAGGTGACCCGCGAAGGTCAGCACGTTGTTCTTGTGGACCAGCGTGAGCTTCTTGCGCGGGCGGGCCTGGGCGCGGGCGAAGGCGTCACGGACGACGCGCTCCACACCGAAGGCCGTGTTCACGGAGACCTCGGTGGCGACCTCGTGCTCGGTGCCCTTGCGGATGGTGCCGCCGTTGCCGGTGTACGGGCCCTCGGTGCCCTCGCGGACCACGACGAAGTCGATCTCCGGCTGGCCGGCGAGCGGGGTGGCGACACCCGGAAGGAGCTTCGACGGACGCAGGTTGACGTGGTGGTCGAAGGCGAAGCGGAGCTTGAGCAGGAAACCGCGCTCCAGTACACCGGACGGCACGCTCGGGTCGCCGATCGCGCCGAGCAGGATGGCGTCGTGCTTCTTCAGGGTGTCCAGGTCGGCCTCGGTGAGGGTCTCACCGGTCGCGTGGTAACGCTTGGCGCCGAAGTCGAACTCCTTGGTCTCCAGCTTCACATCCTGCGGGAGGACGGCCGAGAGGACCTTCAGGCCTTGGGCCACGACTTCCTGGCCGATGCCGTCACCGGGGATCACTGCGAGATTGATGCTGCGAGACATGTCGGCACCCTACTCCTCGTCCCACGGGATGACATGGGGCGTCCGCGATACGGACACGACCGGGTGACCGCGCATCAATCTGTCGGCTCCCGTTCACCCGTACGTATGGCGGTTGTTGGGACACGCTGGGAAGTTCCTCAGCATGGACACTCCCGACGTCGGCATCCCGCCGCAGCTCGCACGCCGGATGAGCATGGCGGAGCAGTACGAGTACCTGCGGACGAAGTACTCACGGCGCCGCGCCCTGGCGACCGCGGGCGCGGTGGCCGGCGGGCTGCTGACCGGCTGCTCCGGCGCGGGCTCCGGCGCGGACAGGGCGAGCCGGACGGCCTCGCCGCTGTCCGCCACGTCCACGCCCGGCCAGCGGGTGAACGGCTCGGTCGTCACCCCCTTCGGCCGCCACCTCGCCTTCGGCTCCGACCCGAAGACCCAGATGCGGATCTCGTGGCAGGTGCCGCTCCCGGTGAAGAAGCCGTACGTGCGCGTGGGGCTGAAGCCGTGGGAGCTGAGCCGGAAGGTCGAGGCCGAGGTCCGCGACCTGCACACCCCCGAGGTGGAGGGGCAGCGGCTCGCGGTGGAGCAGTACTACCTGCACGCGGCGCTCGACGGGCTGCGCCCCGGCACGACGTACTACTACGGCGTCGGCCACGAGGGCTTCGACCCGGCGTCCAAGGAGCGGCATTCCACGGTCGGTTCGTTCACCACGGCGCCCGCCCGACCCGAGACGTTCGTGTTCACCGCGTTCGGCGACCAGGGCGTCACCGCGGACGCGCTCGCCAACGACCGGCTGATCCTCGGCCGGGAGCCGTCCTTCCATCTGCACGCCGGGGACATCTGCTACGCCGACGACACGGGGCACGGCGAGAAGTCGGACTACTACGCCCCCACCACCTGGGACCTGTTCCTCAAGCAGACCGAGCCGGTGGCCAGGTCCGTCCCGTGGATGGTGACGACCGGCAACCACGACATGGAGGCGTGGTACTCCCCCAACGGGTACGGCGGGCAGTCCGCGCGCTGGGCTCTCCCGGACAACGGCTTCGACGCGAAGAACTCCCCGGGCGTCTATTCATTCACGTACGGCAATGTCGGGGTGGTGGCCCTGGACGCGAACGACGTGTCGTACGAGATTCCCGCCAACAAGGGCTACTCGGACGGCAGGCAGACCGCCTGGCTCGACACCCGGCTCGGTGAACTGCGAAAGCAGGTCGACTTCATCGTGGTCTTCTTCCACCACTGCACGTACTCGACGTCGACCCACGCCTCGGACGGCGGGGTGCGCGACGCCTGGCTGCCGCTGTTCACCAAGCATCAGGTGGACCTGGTGATCAACGGGCACAACCACGTCTACGAGCGGACCGACGCCATCAAGGGCGGCAAGGTGGGCAGGCGGGTGCCCGTCGGCGCGTCGACCGATCCGACGAAGGACGGGATCGTGTACGTCACGGCGGGCGGGGCCGGCAAGAGCCTCTACCACTTCCCCGCCGGGGTGAAGGACAGCTACGAGGGGAAGATCGCCGACCGCGAGTCCGTGCAGACCTTCCACTGGACGAAGTCGCGGGACCAGAACCCCGACACCGTGGAGTGGTCGAGGGTTCGGTACACCGGCTACTCCTTCCTCTCCGTGGAGGCGGAGGCGGGAGCGGCCCCGAAGCTCAAGGTGTCGGCGCTGGCGCAGAGCGGCGAGCGCATCGACTACTTCGAGGTGCGGCGCGGGGCGTGAGGCCCCGCACCGCACCCCGTGCGGGCGCGGCTCCCGGCTTCCATCGGTGAGGCGTGAAAGTGAAGCGTGCAGGTGAGGCAGGACCGGGCTCAGTGCCCGGTCGAGCCGCCGTTGTCCCTGCGGTCGAGGGCGCGCTGGAGCGCGGCGGCGGCGTTCTTGCGGTCGGACTCGCTCGAACGGGAGACGTGACGGACTCGGCGGGCGGTCGTCTCGGCCATGATGAATCGACTCCTTGCCTCCGGCAGCGGCCGCCGGAAGTGCGATGAGGGATTACGAGACGCCGGGTGGGGCGGGGAGCGGTGCCGCAGGGGTTGCCTGCCAGGGCTCCGGCTCACGACCGCCATTCGCTTGGTCTAGCGAGACGTTCGGCTCCTACAAAGCTAGGCGAGGACCGCGCATCTGTCTCCACAGTTAGTCGGACTTCCTACTATCTGAGACGGCGGATTGGGTCACACCGCGCTGACCTGCGCTTTCTGTATTTGCCCCGCTGGAGGACGTCTCTAGAGGACGTCGCCGTCGCGCCAGTCGAAGACCAGGCCGTGGGACGGGTCGAGGGAGCCGGCGGAGGCGGGGCGGACGAACGTGGTGCCCTCCTCGTCGGGGAGGTGCACGATGCCGTCCGGGCCGAGGGCGGAGATCCGGCCCGGCCAGACCTGCCAGCCGCGGGCGGTGTAGAGGGCGGCACCCTCGTCGCCGGCGGAGAGCGCGCCGAGGGCGTACGCGCGGTCGACGACCCCTTCCAGGGCGGCCATGATCCGCCCGCCGAGGCCGGTCCGGCGTACGTCCGCGCGGACGGCGACCGCCTCGACGTATCCCGTGCGCAGGGAGCGGCCGCGGTGCAGCACCCGGCGCATGACCACCGAGCCGTGGGCGGCGAGTCCGGTCTCGTCGTGCACGAGGGCGTGCATCCCGCCGAGCCCGTGGTCCCAGTCCCCGTCGGAGAAGTCCCCCTCGAACGCGTCGTCCAGGAGGGTGCGGACGTCGCGGAGTTCGGCGGGGGTGAGGTCCGCCGTGTGGGCGGTGCGCAGTCGGATGGTCATCGCATCAGTATCGGATGGCCATCGCCTCGGTATTCGTCCTGATTCCGCGGGCTGCGGAAGGCGGGCCGCGGGAGCACGATGGGGGCCGAGCGGTCCGTGAATCCGGCTTCGGGAGGGAGACCCGATGACCACCGCACTTCCGCGTACGCGTGTGATCACCCAGCACCGCTTCGGCGGTCCTGAGGTTCTGGAGGTCGAGGAACGGGAGCGGCCCGTCGCCGGTCCGGGGGAGGTTCTGCTGCGGGTGCGCGCGGCGGGTGTCAACGCCGTTGACCGGCTGGTGCGTTCGGGTACCGCGCCGCTCTTCGGGGAACCGCCGTTCGTCCTCGGCAACGACGTCTCCGGGGTGGTGGAGGCGGCCGGGGCGGGCGTCACCAGGTTCCGGCCCGGCGACGAGGTCTTCGGCAAGGTCCTGGGCGGCGGGTACGCGGAATACGTGGCGGCCCCCGCCGACCAGTTCGCGGCGAAACCGTCGACCCTGGACCACGTCCACGCGGCGGCCGCTCCCACCGCGACCCTCACCGCCTGGCAGGCACTGGTCGACCTCGCCCAAGTGGGTCCGGGCACCCGGGTGTTGGTCCATGCGGCAGGGGGCGGGGTCGGTCACGCGGGGCGGTGCAGATCGCCAAGGCGGAGGGTGCGTACGTCGTCGGTACGGCCCGCGCCGACAAGCACGAGTTCCTGCGCGACCTGGGCGTGGACGAGCCGGTCGACCACACGGCCACGGACTTCGCCACGGCCGTACGGGACATGGACGTCGCCCTCGACCTGATCGGCGGCGACTACGGTCCGCGCACCCTGGGCACCCTGCGCCCGGGAGGCCTGTTGCTGTCCGCCCCCCGGAGACACGGGCCTGTCGGCCGAGGACGTCGAGGCGCGCGGGATGCGTTTCGCGGTCGTGCGGGTGGAACCGTCCGGCATGCGTCTGGCGAAGATCGCCTCACGGCTGGCGGGCGGCCGGGTGCGGATACACGTGGACGCGGTCCTGCCGTTCGCGGAGGCGGCCAAGGCCCATGAACTCGGGGAGGCGGGACACACCGAGGGCAAGATCGTCCTCAGCCTCCCGGAGTGATCCTCGCACCGTCCCGAGTGATCACCTCTTACTGAATGACGCATCAGCAATCCGATGTCTGATGCTGTCAGATTCCTTGACATGCCCCAATACCCCCTCCACTCTCACATTTATCGACCAGTCATCGGATGACTGTGACAGGAGGGGTTCCACATGGCGGTCCAACCCCGGGCCCGCACCATCGTGTTGACGCTCTGTTCCGCACTCCTCGCCACCACCGCGGCGACACTTCCGGCCCGTGCCGAGGCGCCCGCCCCGCACACGACCTGGGAGGTGCGCGGTCCGCACGGCTCCCCCACGGCCGTGGTCTCCCTCGACCCGGCCGACGGCAGCCCGGCCCTGGCGGTCAGACGCGCCGGCCGTACGGTCCTCGAACCGTCCCCCGTCGGCCTCGTCACCGAACAGGCCGACTTCTCGCGGGACTTGACCTTCACCGGCCGCTCCGACCGCACGATCTCGGAGCGCTACACCGTCCCAACGGGCAAGTCTCACAAGCGAGTTGTCCGGATGACCGAGTCCCGCTTCCGCTTCCGTACGGCGGACGGCGCGCGTATCGACCTGCTGACCCGCGTCGCCCCGGACGGCGTCGCGTACCGCTACGTCCTGCCGGAAGATCACGGCGACGTCGTACGCGAGGCCTCCGCGTTCACGTTCCCCGCCACCGCCGAGCCCGTCATCAGCGCCTACCGCCGGGACAACGAACTCCCCTTCGTCCGCTACCAGTCGGCGGCCGCGGTACCGGCGGGCACGTACTCGATGCAGGCCCTCTTCAAGACGGACGGCGGCTACGCCCTGGTCGCCGAGTCGGACCTGACCGGCAGCTACGCAGGCTCCCACCTCACGCACGCCGCCGGTTCGTCCACGTTCGGCGTGAGTCCGTGGAACGACGAGCCGATCAAGGTGTCCGGCAAGCTCACCACACCCTGGCGCGCGGTGGTCACCGGCGATCTGTCGACGGTCACGGAGTCGACGTTCACCGACGACCTCGCCCCCGAGTCCCGTGTCCGCGACACCTCCTGGATCAAACCGGGCCCGGCCCTGTGGACCTGGCTCGCCGGCGGCAAGGAGGCCGGGCAGAGCCTGGAGGCGCAGAAGAAGTACGTCGACTACGCGGCCGAGCGGAACTGGCCGTACGAGGTCGTCGACGCGGGCTGGTACTACAAGCCCGGCGAGTGGGACGTCGTCGACCCCGACTGGCAGACGAACAACTGGATGCCCGAGCTGGTGCGTTACGGCAGGGAACGCGGCGTCGAGATCCAGGTCTGGCTCCATTACTCGCTCCTCGTCGACCCCGTCGAACGGGAGAAGTGGCTGTCCACGCTGGAGCGTTGGGGCGTCAAGGGCGTGAAGATCGACTTCATGGACTCGGAGTCCCAGGAGCGGATGGCCTGGTACGACGAGATCCTGCCGGCCACCGCGAAGCACCACCTGATGGTCAACTTCCACGGCTCCACGATCCCCAAGGGCATCCAGCGCACCTGGCCGCACGTCATGACGCTGGAGGGCGTCGGCGGCGAGGAGAAGCGCAACAACACCCCCGAGCAGCTGGCCTCGCTCCCCTACACCCGCAACGTCATCGGCTCCATGGACTTCACCCCGGGCGCCTTCCACCGCCCCTTCCGCCCCAACGTCGGCTCGGACGCGGGTGAGTTGGGCCTGACCGTCCTCTATGAGTCCGGCATCCAGAACCTCGCCGGCACACCGGAGTCGTACGAGGCCCGCCCTGAAGCTCGCCGCTACCTGGAGCAACTGCCCACCGGCTGGGAGGAGACCAGGCTGCTGACCGGCGATCCCGGCCGCTCCTCGGTCCTGGCCCGCCGTGCGCCCGACGGCCGCTGGTTCATCGGCGGCACGTTCGCGGGAGCGGCCAGGAGCGTGGACGTACCCATGCGTCTGGGCGCGGGCAAGTGGCTCGTCGAGACCGTGACCGACGGCCCGTCGGGCCTGGTCCGCGAACCGCACGTCGTCCGCGGCGGCGCCTCGCTCACCGTGCCGGTCGTGGCGGACGGCGGCTTCGCCGCGCTGGCCTGCCACTGGTACCCGGGCCGCACGAGCTGCGACCGCTGACACAGCAGCACGTCCGTGCCGTGGCCCTGTCTCCGCATGGAGGCAGGGCCACGGCACGACGCACGCCGCCCCCGGCCCGGAGGGGATGCTTCCGGGGCGGGGGCGGTTCAGCGGGACGCCGGCCCGTGTGCGGGGACGTCCCGGTCCGGGTGCGGGCAGGTCTCGGCCCGAGTGGGGGCGGATCTCAGCCCGAGCGGGGGCG
>NZ_JAPWHT010000010.1:0-57069 GCF_027270795.1 Streptomyces sp. ActVer | reverse complement strand
TGCTGGCGGCCATCTGAGGCCCGTCGGCTTGCCAGACCCGCCCCGCGGAGTTGACGACGGTGTCGGCACCGACCGTGGCGAGCAGGCCCGCGATCTCCCGGGGGGAGGCGGCGAGCACGTCGAGGCGGACGGTGGCCGTGGCGCCCGAGCGGGGTACGGCGCTGGGGGAGACCAGGTGCACCCGGGCCCCGAGCGCGGTGAAGGCCTCACCGATGTGGCGGCCGATGAACCCGGTGCCGCCGAGCACGACGACAGTGCCGTCGGCGGCCTTGTCGAGGTCAGGCAACGGCCCGGTCCGTTCCGTGCTTGGCGGCCTTCCACCAGTCCGGGTTGTCCCGGTACCAGGCGACCGTGTCGGCGAGACCCTGCTCGAAGCCGATCCGCGGGGCGTAGCCCAGCTCCTCGCGGATCTTGGTCTCCTCGATGGAGTAGCGCAGGTCGTGCGCCTTGCGGTCGGGAACCCGCTGGATCGCCTCGGCACCCGCACCGGTCAGTTCCAGGAGCTGCTCGGTGATGGCCAGGTTGGTGCGCTCGTTGCCGCCGCCGATGTTGTAGATCTCGCCCGCCCGGCCCTGGTTCAGGACCAGGTGGATGCCCCGGCAGTGGTCGTCCACATGCAGCCACTCACGGACGTTGGCACCCTCGCCGTACAACGGGACCCGGCGGCCTTCGAGCAGGTTCGTGACGAACAGCGGGATGAGCTTCTCGGGGTGCTGGTACGGCCCGTAGTTGTTGGAGCAGCGCGTGATGGACAGGTCGACGCCGTGGCTCCGCCAGTAGGCGCGGGCCACCAGGTCGGAGCCTGCCTTCGACGCCGCGTAGGGCGAGTTGGGCGCGAGCGGCCACTCCTCGGTCCAGGAGCCCTCGTCGATGGAGCCGTACACCTCGTCCGTGGACACGTGCACGACCCGCTCCACCCCGCTGTCGAGCACGGCGTCGAGCAGTGTCTGGGTGCCGAGGACGTTCGTACGGAAGAAGTCGCCCGCGCCCTCCAGGGAACGGTCGACGTGCGTCTCGGCGGCGAAGTGCACTACGGCGTCGTGGCCGGGCACCAGCTCGCGCAGCAGCTTGCGGTCGCAGACGTCGCCGCGTACGAATACCAGGCGCTCGTGTGAGGCCGGCAGGTTGTCGCGGTTGCCGGCGTACGTCAGCTTGTCCAGGGCGGTGACCTGCGCGTCCTCCCACCCGCTGTACGAGCCCTCCAGCACGTTGCGCACGAAGTGGGAGCCGATGAAGCCGGCCGCTCCGGTGACGAGGATCCTCATGCCGTGACCTCCACTCGGGTGTGGTCTCCGACGACCAGCCGGTACCGGTCGACGCCCTGCTCACTGGTGCCGACCGAGGCGGACCGCCCGATCAGCGAACTGCGCAGGCCCTTGACGCCGCTGACCGAGGCCTCGTCGAGGGCGATGGAATTCTCCACGGCGCTGTCGCTGACCAGGCAGCCGCGCCCGATGGACGTGTGCGGGCCGATGTGGCTGTTCTCCACCACCGCGCCGGCTCCGATGATCACCGGCCCCTCGATGCGCGACCGTGTCACGCGCGCCCCCGCCTCGACGACGACCGCGCCCAGCAGTTCGCTGAGGTCGTCGACGTCACCCTCGACGGACGGCGCCAGCCGGTCCAGGAGGTAGCGGTTGCAGTCCAGGACGTCCTCGACGTTCCCGGCGTCCTTCCAGTAGCCGCCGTACTGGGTGGCGCGGACCTCGGCGCCGGAGGCCAGCAGCCACTGGATGGCGTCCGTGATCTCCAGCTCGCCACGGGCGCTGGGCTCGATCGAGTCCACCGCCCGGTGGATGGCCGAGGTGAAGAAGTACACGCCGACCATCGCCATGTCGCTGCGCGGTTCGCGCGGCTTCTCCACCAGACGCAGCACCTCGCCGTCCGGCCCGAGTTCGGCGACACCGAACTGGCGCGGGTCGGTCACCTTGTGGACCACGATCTGCGCGGCCGGACGCCGGGCCGTGAACTCCTCGGCGGTGGCGGCGACGCCCTCGGGCAGCACGTTGTCGCCGAGGTACATCACGAAGTCGTCGTCGCCGAGGAAGTCCCGGGCGATGGCCACCGTGTGGGCGAGGCCGCGCGGGGCGTCCTGGGAGATGTAGGTGAGTTTCACGCCGAAACGGGAGCCGTCACCGAGGGCGGCGTCGATCTCCGGGCCCCGGTGGCCGACGATGACGCCGATGTCGGTGACGCCCAGGTCCCGGATGTTCTCCAGAACATGTACCAGGACGGGGGTGTTGGCGATCGGGATGAGCTGTTTCGGCATCGAATAGCTGAAGGGTCGCAAGCGGGTACCGGAACCGCCTGCCAGCACAAGCGCCTTCATGAGGAGTCCTCTCGATTCACGTGTGCATGCCTTTTCTCGTCGTGCTCTGGGCGTTTGTGCCTCGGGCGTCGGGGCGTCGCGGCCTCGGCGGTTCAGCGGAGCTGTTCCAGTGCCGCCACCACGTGGGAGGGCAGCGGCATCGTGGCGATCTCCGCGGAGAGTTCGCCCGCCCGCTCCCGGTATCCGGGGCGTGCGAGCAGTTCCTCGCAGGAGTCGGCGATGCGCTCGGCTGTGTCCTCGCCGGGCAGCAGGGTGATCGCCGCTCCCCGCTCGGCGATGCGCAGGGCCGGGCGTTCCATGACGGCCCCCTTGGGGATGAGCAGTTGGGGGACGCCCGCGTTGAGTGCGGTCAGGGTGCTGACACCGCCCGCGTGGTGGACGAGCAGGTCGCAGGTGGGCGCGATGACGTCGAGCGGGACCCAGCCGGCCCGCAGGCCCGGCAGTTCGGCGGTGAGGGCCTCGGCCACCTCTTCGGGGGCGGCGACGACGAGTTCGACGTCCCAGGCGGTGACGTCCTTGGCCATGCCGCGCAGGAACTCGAAGTTCCGGTCGTAGCTGTCCTTGGCGACCCGGCTGCCCGAGGTCACACAGATCCGGCGCCGCTCACCGCGCGAGTACATCCAGGGTTCGAGCCTGCGCTGCCCGTTGGCCGGGATGTAGCGCATCATCTGCGCGGGACCGGCGTTCGCCGGGCGCAGGCTCGGCGGGCAGATGTCGACGAACAGCTCGGGCTCGGGCAGCCGGTCGAGCCCCAACTCGGCCAGTTCCGGCGCCAGTTCGGTGTCGGCGCCCGGATGGATGCCGTCGGCCTCGATGGCGTCCCAGGCCTGGCGCACATGCGGGATGCCCAGATGCGCGGCGAGCAGCGGGGCGACGTAACACATCGTGCCGCCGACGACGAGGTCCGGCCGCCAGGACCGCGCGAACTCCAGCATGCGCGGGAGGCTCTCCGCGCCCATGCGGGCGAACCAGCGGCCGGTGAACAGCGCCTGCTCGACGGGGTCGGAGGGGATCGACTCGGGGTTGCCCTCCCGGTCCTGGGTGATGAACTCCCGGATCGGCCGGTGGGTGGTCGGGATGCCGGGCAGTCCCGAGCCCGTGATGTGCGGCATCATGTCCGCGTTCGCGGCCATCACGACCTGGTGCCCGGCGTTGCGGGCGGCGGTGGCCAGCGGGGCGAGCGCGAAGACGGTCGCGGGGCTGCCCGCGGTGACGAAGAGGATCCTCACAATGTCCCTGCCTTGGTGAATCGGGGCGTGCCTGTCCTGCCGAACCGGGGCAGAACGCCGGCGGCTCTGGCCTCGGCCACGGTCGGTGCCTTGGCGTCCTTGTCGGAGATGAGGGGGACTTCGGGGCAGTCCCACGGCAGATCGAGCTCGGGATCGAGCGGATTGATGTCGATCTGCGTTCCGGGCACATAGGTGCTGGAGACGACGTAACAGATGCAGGCGTCGTCGGTGAGCGCGAGAAAGCCGTGGCCGACGCCCTCGGGCACATAGACGGATCTGCCCGAATCCGCGTCGAGCTCATTGACCTGATGCTTCATGAACGCCGGGGAACCGATCCGCAGATCGACCACGATGTCGCGCAGCACGCCCCGCACACAGGTGACGTACTTCGCCTGACCCGGAGGAATGCTCACGCTGTGGATGCCGCGCAGCGTATGGCGCCTCGACACCGAATAGTTGATCTGGCGGGGCTGAAAGGCGACACCGGTCGCCTTCTCCAGCGTGTCGTCACGCATCGCCTCGTAGAAGTTCCCCCGCTCATCGAGTATCTGACGGGGCGTTACCAGATAAGTACCGGGAATGACCATTTCCTCGATCAGCACCGCGCGTTCGCCTCTCTCGGCTCAGTGGCCTCGGGGTGGTGGTCCTTCATGCCTGACGGGACAGCCGCTCGAGGTCGGCCGCGACATCGGCGGGCGATGGCATCGCTGCCATCTCCGCGGCGAGCCGCCGGGCCGCCGCGCCGTACGCGGGATCCGACAGCAGGGTGTCCAGGGCGCCGGCGATCAGCTGCGGGTCGTCCTGCTCGGCTGCCTTGTCGAAGGTGAGGCCCGCGCCGGTCGCGGCGAGCCGGTCGCCCAGCGGGAAGTGGTCCGCCAGCTGGGGCAGGGTGAGCTGCGGCAGCCCGAAGGCGGTCGCGGTCATCGCGGTGCCCGCGCCGCCGTGGTGGACCATCGCGTCGCAGCGGTCGAGGAACAGGTGCAGGGGCAGCGGATCGATCAGCCGTACGTGTTCCGGTACGGCGCCGATACCGGCCCGGTGCCGCTCGGGCACCGTCGCGAGGATCTCGGTGCCGGGCCGGTCCGCGAGGGCTTGCAGCAGGTGCCGGGTGAACGGTTCGCCGTGCAGGGCGAGGGTGTTGCCCAGCGAGACGGCGACCCGCTGCCGTCCGGCACCGGGCCCCCGGTCCGCGCGCAGCCAGCCGGGCACCTCACCACCGCCGCTGTAGGGCACGTACCGGATGGACGTGCCCGGCTCGGAGTCCGGCAGCCGCAGGGACGGCGGGCACGGGTCGAGCAGCACCGCCGGATCCGGCAGGCCGGGCAGGCCCAGCTCCTCGCACAGCTCCGGGAAGTCGGGGCGCACCAGGCGCCGGGCCGGACCGGAGATGGCGTCCACCGTCCAACGGTGGTGCACCACCGGCACGCCCAGCCGCGCGCCGAGGATCAGCGAGCAGTACTCCAGCGGGTCCGAGAGGATCAACTCGGGCCCGAACTCCCGGGCGAGCTCGCCGTAGTGGCCGAGCACGGACTTGGCGTGCCCCATCCAGAGCTTGCCGTATCCGCCGAGCACCTCGGGCGCGGGCCGGGGCCGCGCCTGCAACGGCCGCTCCTCCTCGGCCAGCCCCCGCAGCAGCATCCCGTCCACGTCGAACGACTCGCCCACGACCGCGCCGGTCAGCCCGGCGGCCCGCACGGCGCCGAGCACATCGGGCTGCCCGGTCACCAAGACCTCGTGCCCCGCCGAGCGCAGCGCCCAGACGAGCGGCACGAGCGGCAGGAAGTGGGTGGGAACAGGGGTGCAGATCACGAGTACGCGCATCTGACGGGGTCCTCTCGGTGGCTGGTCGGTGGGTCGCCGTCAGCGGCGCTCGGCGGTCAGACGTTCCAGCAGCGGTACGACGTCCGTGGGCGCCGGCGCGGCGAGCATCTCCTCGTACAGGCCGCGCGCGCCGAGCTGGAACGACGGGTCCTCGAGGAGTCGTACGAGCTGCTTGTGCAGGCCGTCGACGTCCAGCGCGGCGGGGTCGGCGACCAGGCCCGCGCCCATGTCGGCGACATAGCGCGCCGTGACCATCTCGTCCCACATGACCAGCGGCACCACGAGCTGCGGCACCCGGTGGGGCACGGCCGCGGCGAAGGTGCCGCCGCCTCCGTGGTGGATGATCGCCGAACTGGTCGGCAGAACCTGGTTGAGCGGCACGTACTCGACGGTGCGCACGTTGTCGGGCACCTTGCCGACCGCCGCGAGCTGCTCGTTGTTGAGGGTGGCGACGACCTCGACGTCCAGGGCGGACACGGATTCGAAGAACTCGCGCATCGGGAAGCCGCTGTACTTGCCGAAGATCTTGCGCCGGCTCACCCCCAGGGTCAGCACCGCGCGGGGCCGCTCGGGCCGCGCGTGCATCCAGTCGGGCAGTGCGGCCGCCCCGGTGTAGGGGACCCGGCGGACCGGGATGTGTGTCAGGTCCAGGGGATGCCGCATCCGGGACTGGGTCAGATCGAGGGTCCACTGGCCGAGCAGCATCTCGTCGTCGAGCTCCAGCCCGTACCGCTCCAGCATCGGGCCGAACCAGCTCAGCCACGGATGCTCGGTCAACTCCGAGCGCGGGTCCGCCAGTTCGCGCTTCGTGCGGTCGTGGATCACGGCGACGTTGTCCATGCCCCAGACCAGCCGGGCGTGCGCGGCGCCGCTGACCCGCGCGGCGATCGGGGCCGCGAGCATCAGGGGGTCCCACAGGACCAGATCGGGGCGCCAGGCGCGGGCGAAGTCGACCAGGTTGTCCAGGACCGGGCGGCGTCCGCCCTGGCGCTCGGGCGCCGGGTAGTACAGCGAGAACATGCTGGCGAGGATGGAGCGCGCCGTGCGCCAGCCGCCGCTCTCCTCCGGCTCGTTGGGGTCGAAGCCCAGCGACGGACGGTCCGGCTTGGCGTCGCCGGTGTGCGCACCGAGCGCCGGGGACAGCTCGTCCGGGGTGCCGAGCGACACCGCGGTGAGCCCGGCCGCGCCGATGTTCCCGATCACCCCCGGGTCCACCACGCCCGAGTGGCTCGCCACGACGACCTCGTGCCCGGCGCTCTGCAGCGCCCAGGCCAGCGGCACGATCGAGTACAGGTGTGACGTCGCGGGAAAGATGGTGAGCAGGACACGCATCGTTGATCTCCGTTCGCGTTCGGGAGCGGTCGTCAGGTCGCCTTGTGCGCCGGGGGAGTTCGGGTCCACACCGCGGCGAGCGCGCCGGCCGCCGACAGGGCGGTGAGGAAGAGCAGCGCCGGTCGGTATCCGGCACCGGCCAGCACGGCCACGGTCGGCAGGGCGAGTACGGCGCCGAGTTGTACGGCGGTCTGGTAGACCGGCACCGCCTGGCCCTTCCGGTCGGCCGGAATCCCGGACATGGCCTGCATGTTGAGAGCGGCGAACGACAGCACGAAGGCCGCGCCGACCAGCAGCAGCGTCGGCAGCACCCCGGTGATGTACGAGTCCGGCTCCCCGCCCGCCAGCGCGGTCACGGAGCCGAGGGTCGCCGCGCAGCCCCCGGCGACGATCAGCCGCTCGCTCCCGAAACGCCCCACCAGCCGCCCGGCGAAGGGCAGCGACAGCGCGAGCGGCACGCAGGCCGGCAGGAACGCGAGCGCCAACCGCCAGGCGTCCCAGCCCCATTGGGCGTGCAACTGGTGGGTGAGGAGCAGGAGCAGACCGAGATACGTGCCGTTCAGCGTCGCCGCGCAGACCGCGGAGCGTACGAAAGGACCGTTGTGCCACAGCCGTACGAGCGTCTCCCGAAGCGGCGGCGGACCGGCCTGCGACGCCACGTCCGCGGGAATCAGCCGGAAGCCGAACACCAGCAGGAGCAGGGCGATCGGCGCCGGGAAGACGAGATCCCACCGCCAGCTCAGCGCGGTGAGCGCCCCCGAGGACAGCAGCCCGACCGTGAACCCGGCGGCGCCGAACAGCGAGTACACCGACACGGCCCGGCGCTGTTCCGCACCTGCCCGGAAGGTCGTACCGATGATCGCGAGCCCCGTCGGTGCGGTGAGCGCGGCGCACATGCCCTTGACGACCCGGGTAAGGATCAGTAACGCGCCCTGATCGGCCAGGCCACCGGCCACCGAGGCGGCCACGAAGACCAGGAGCGCCGCCAGATACACGCGTCGTCTGCCCCAGCGGGCGGTCACGCGCGGACCGAGCAGCAGCAGGGCCGCGAAACCGGCCGCGAAGCCGCTCATCACCCACTGGGTGCCCCACATCGAGAGCCCCAGATCGTCCCCGAGGGCCGGCAGCGCGACCAGCACCACGGACACTTCGAGCGCGTCGATGAGCATGTTCCCGGCGAGCACGAACAGAAGGGCCCGGTGGGCGCGGCTCCCCTTCACCGAAGGGGCACCGGGGCGTGGAGAGACTGCCGTCATGACGTGCTGACCACCTTCGGGGCGACAGGAATCCGTGCACAGGCCGGCCGTGGCTCATCGGGGCATCGACCGAGCCACGGCCGGCCAGTCGGGGGGCGGGCCGAGGGGGGCGGCCCGCCCGGTCAGCGCAGCAGCGTGCCGCCGCTGGCGTCGAGGTAGGAGCCGGTGATCCAGCGGGCGTCGTCGCTCGCCAGGAACGCCACGACATCGGCGATGTCGTTGGTCTCGCCGACGCGCTCGAAGACCGAGTAGCGCGCCATCTCGGCGACGGCCTCCGGGTTGTCGAAGATCGGGGTGCCGTTGTCGGTGATGCCGGGCCCCACGCTGTTGACGGTGATGTTCCGCGGGCCCAGGTGCTTGGCGTAGTGCAGGGTCAGCTGGTCGATGGCGCCCTTGGTCATCGCGTAGGCCACCTCCTGCGGGTTGGCGAACCGGGTCAGCCCGGAGGAGATGTTGATGATGCGTCCGCCGTCGGGCAGGAGCCGCAGGGCCCGCTGCACGATGAAGAACGGCGCCTTGGCGTTGACGGCGAACAGCCGGTCGAACTGCTCGGGCGTGACGTCCTCGGGTGCCACCCCGCCCATCACCCCCGCGTTGTTCACGACGATGTCGAGAGTGGTCTCGCCGGTGCGCTCCTTCAGCCCGCGCTCCAACTCCAGGAAGAGCGCGTGCACATCGCCGGACACGCCGAGTTCGGCCGCCACGGCGAACGCCCGGCCGCCCTCCTTCTCGACGGCGGCCACGGTGTCGTCGGCTCCCTCGGTGTCGCGGGAGCAGTGCACCGCGACCAGCGCGCCCTCGCGGGCCAGACGGATCGCCGTCGCCCGTCCGATGCCGCGGCTGGACCCGGTGACGAGCGCGGTCCTGCCGGTGAGCTTGCCCATGGTGCTCCTCCTGTGCGTGCGGGTGAACGGGCCTGTGGCCGTGGGGTGTTCTGTCCTGCCGGTGTCCGAGACGGCGGGGCGCGGGCCGTCGAGCCCGCTGATCATCGAGGCGAGGTGGCGGCGGGCGGGTTCGAGCGCGAGCAGTTCCC
This sequence comes from Streptomyces sp. ActVer, assembly GCF_027270795.1. Lineage (NCBI taxonomy): Bacteria > Bacillati > Actinomycetota > Actinomycetes > Kitasatosporales > Streptomycetaceae > Streptomyces > Streptomyces sp. ActVer. The sequence continues at coordinate 48,069 of NZ_JAPWHT010000010.1, read as the reverse complement.
CGAACACCGCGCGCAGGGCGTCCACTTCGGGTCCGCCGAACAGCAGCTGGGCCTGCGCCTCGATGTTGCCGAGCACCCGTGCGCCCACCGGGTGCCGCTCGGCGTGGTAGCTGTCGAGCATCCGGTCGTCCGCGCGGCCGGTGATCCGCGCCGCGAGTTTCCCGCCGAGCGCGGCCGCGTCCTGGAGACCGAGGTTGAGGGCCTGGCCGCCGACCGGCAGCTGGACGTGCGCGGCGTCCCCGGCGAGGAGGACCCGGCCGTGCCGGTAACTCGCCGCCTGCCTGCGGGCGTTGTGGAAGGCGTTGACCCAGACGGGCCGGGCGCCGGCGATGTCCTCGCCGGTCACCCGCGCCCAGACCCGGCAGACCTCGGCGAAGTCCGGGGCCCGGCCGCCCGGGGCGGGTGCCCGGCCGTACTGGTGAACCATGAGGCGGGTGACGCCGTCCGGCCCGCGCCGGGAGTTGGCCACCCCGTTCGGATGCCGCTGGAAGCGCCGGTCCGGGATATCGATTCCGCTGATGTCCGCCCGCAGCAGCTCCTTGACCGGGCCGCTGCCGGGGAACTCGAAACCTCCGAGGCGCCGTACGGTGCTCTGCTCGCCGTCACAGCCCGCGAGGTAAGCCGCTCCGAACCGGAGCCGCTCGCCGTCGGGACCGGTGACAGCGACGTCGACCCGGTGCTCCGCGACCGTCAGCCCGGTCACCGTGTGCCTGCGCCGCACCTCGGCACCGAGCCCCACGGCCCACTCGTACAGCACCTTCTCGACCAGTGTCTGCGGTGCCTTCCACTGGCCGGGAAACCGGCTCGGGTGCGCCGCGGCCAGGTCGAGCGGGATGCCGCCGAAGTGGCCGGGGCCCGCGCTCGGCGGTGGCCCGAGCCGGTCCAGCAGGCCCAGACCGTCGAGGATCTCCATGGTCCTGGAGTGCAGTACCGACGCCCGTGACTCGTCGGTGGGCTCGGCCAGTTGCTCCAGTACGGTCACCCGGGCGCCACCGAGGCGCAGGATCCCGGCGAGCAGGAGACCCACGGGCCCCGCGCCCACGACGACCACGTCGGTGTCCGGTGCTTCGGCAACCTGTACGGCCACCGCTCAGCGCCGCGCTTCGGCGTACGCCTTGGCGTGGCCGAGCGTCGCCCGGCTGTTGTTGCCCAGCGCGTTGCGGATGAACTCGCGGGCCTCGGGAACCCCGGCCTCCTCGCTCAGGATCTTGGTGATGTTCTCCGTGTTGAGGATCACCGTGTGCTGCGAGGTGGCGGTGGTGACGCCGTCGGCCGACTCCTCGAGCTGCCAGTAACCGGTGTGCAGGTTCATCAGCGCAGGCAGCGTCGTCTGCTTGTAGACGATCCGGGAGTGCGGGAAGCACACCCGGATCGACTCGGTGGTGTGGACCGAGCCGTCCTTGGTCAGCGTGTCCATCCGCAGGACCTGCAGGCCGGGCGAGTCCTCGGTCAGCGAGACCTGCTTGACGTGCGGCAGCCGCTCGCTCCACAGCTGGGCCTCGTTGATGAAGTCGTAGACGTCCTTGGCGGCGCCCTTGATCTCCAGACTGTCGGTGAACGACAGGGTCAGCTCGGCAGAGCCGGTGACGCGTTCGACGTTGCCCTTCAGCGCGGCCAGCTCGGACCGGCTGTTGCGGTCGACGGCCTGGTCGATCCACTCCAGGCCCTCGGGATCGTCGTCGACGGCCCGGTAGTCGTGCAGCAGGCGCACACGGGACGCGCCCTCGCCGGCCGGCTCGATGATCCACGTGCCGCCCATCGACGCCACCGGCGGGGCGGACACCTCCTGCCGGAACGTGATGCGCCGGGCCTCGGGGTCGAGCGTGCGGCGCGAAGTCCAGCCCTTGGCCGCGCCGTTGGCGGTGGCCCAGATGCGGATGCGCTCCTCGCGCGCGCCGCGTTCGAGGTGGTCGACGTGGACGGTCGGCGGGAAGATCAGCGGCCAGTTCCCGACCTCCGCGATCAGCCGGTACACCTCGGCGGCCGGGGCTTCGACAGTGATCTCGTGCTCGACCTCACGGACGGTCATGGTGAACTCTCCTCACGGTTAAGGGATCAGAAATTGCCGAGGCCGCCGCAGACGTTCAGGGCCTGCGAGGTGATGGAGGCGGCGGTGTCCGAGGCGAGGTAGCCGACCAGGCCGGCCACCTCGTCGGGCGTGGAGTAGCGGCCGAGCGGGATCTTCGCCTGGAACTTCTGCAGGATCGCGTCCTCGGAGGTGTCGTACGCGGCCGCATAGCCCTGCCGTACGCGCTGGGCCATCGGCGTCTCGACATAGCCTGGGCACACGGCGTTGACGGTGATGCCGGTCGGGGCCAGTTCGTTGCCGAGGGCTTTGGTGAAGCCGACGACGCCGTGCTTGGAGGCCGAGTAGGGGGCGCCGAGCACGACACCCTGCTTTCCGGCCGTGGAGGCGATGTTGATGATCCGGCCGCGCTCCTTGGCCGCCATGCCGCCCGTGTTGAGTACCTCGCGGCTCATCAGGAACACGCTGTGCAGGTTCGTGGCGATGACGTCGTACCAGAGTTCGTCGGCGATGCCGGCGGTGGGACCGCCGCCGCTGCGGCCCGCGTTGTTGATCAGGACGTCGATGGGGCCGAAGCGCTCGACGGCCTGCCGCACGAAGCGCTTCACGTCCTCGCCCTCGCGTACGTCGCAGACGGCGCCGTCGACGTCGAGGCCCTCGTCGAGCAGCTCCTTGACCGTGCGGGTGACACCGTCCTCGGTGCGGGCGCACAGGAACACCCGGTGACCCTGCTCGGCAAGGAGCCGGGTCACCGCGAGGCCGATACCGCTGGTCGCGCCGGTGACGACGGCGACCTTCTTCTCCGTGTTGCCGGATGTGGCAGTCGTCATGTCTGTTGTCTCCTCTGTCTCCTGACGGGACGTCAGCTGGACCGGACGGGCACCAGGAAGGTGTTGACGGCGCCGATCAGCGCGCGAGGTGTCTTCGCCTCCGTCACCGTGTCGTCGTCGAGCGTGATCCCGAACTCGCGCTCGATCCGGCCGCTGGTCTCCAGCAGGGCCAGGGACTCGTATCCGAGAGACTCGAAGTCCGTGTCGAGGATGTCGCCGTCCAGGTCGACGGCCTCATCGGTGCCGGCCCCGTCGCGCAGAATGCGCCGAAGGTCTTCGATGGTGAACTCGTGAGCGGGCATGACGGTCCTTTCGTCGGGCGGTTCGAGGAGACAGAGCGAGGCGGACGGGGGGCGGAGCGGTCACTTGTCGACGGCCCGTACCACCACGGCCGAGTTGAAGCCGCCCTGCCCGCGGGCGAGGACCAGGGCCGAGCGGACCGCGGCGTCGCGCGGGCGGTCGGTGACCAGGTCGAGGGCGTAGGCGTCGCTGAGGCGGGTGCCGACCGAGGCCGGGATCACGCCGTCCCGGATGGCGAGGAACGCGGCGGCCAGATCCAGCGGGGCCGCCCCGGAGTACAGCCGTCCGGTCATCGTCTTGGGCACGCTGACCGGGACCCCGAGGGCCCCGAAGACACCGGTGATCGCGTCGGCCTCGATGCGGTCGAGCTCGGGCAGGGCGGCACCGTCGGCGAACACCACGTCGATGTCGCCGGCACTCGACTCCGCGTCGGCCAGCGCGAGTTCGATCGCTTTGCGCAGGCCCGGGGGACGTCCGCTGCCGGGCCGGGGGTCGAAGGTGGAGCCGTACCCCGCGATCTCCCCGTAGATCTGCCGGGCTCCACGCTCGCGGGCCCGCTCCAGGTCCTCAAGGACGAGCAGCGCGCCGCCCTCGCCCGGGACATGCCCGCGCACCGCCGCGTCGAAGGGCACGTACGCCCGCGCCGGGTCGTCGCTGGTGCTCAGCCGGTCCCCGGCCATCTGGGCGACCCAGCCCCAGGGGCAGATCGAGGCGTCGATCCCGCCGGACACCACCAGCGGCGTGCCCTTGCGGATCTGCCGCCGGGCCTGTGCGACCGCGTCGAGGCCGCCCGCCTGGTCGCCGACGACCACGCCGCTGGGGCCACGCATTCCGTTGCGGATGGAGATCTGGCCGCTGTTGACGGCGTAGAACCAGGCGAACGACTGGTAGGCGCTGACGTACCGACTGCCCTGGCTCCAGAGCGCCTTGAGTTCCTTCTGGCCGAACTCGAAGCCGCCCGAGGAGCTCGCCGTGATGACACCCATGTCGTACTCGGGCAGCTCGGCGGGATCGACGCCCGCGTCGGCGAACGCCCAGTCCGTCCCGGCCAGGGCGACCTGTGTCATGCGGTCGGTCTGCGGCAGCAGCCGGGCCGGGAGATGCTCAAGGCCGCTGAACTCCTTGATCTCGCCCGCCAGCCGGGCCGGGTACTGCGCGGGGTCGAAGCGGGTGACCCGGCCGATGCCGCTGGCGCCGGCCCGGGCCGCCGCCCAGTACGCCTCCACGCCGAGGCCGTTGGGCGCGGCGACACCGAGCCCGGTGACGGCCACCCGTACGGCGGCGCTCATGCGGCGCTCCTTTCGGCCCGGTCCGGGCGGGCCAGCACGATGGCGCTCTGGAAGCCGCCGAAGCCGCTGCCGACGGAGAGCACCGCGTCGGTCTGCCAGTCGCGTGCCGTGAGCGGCACGTAGTCGAGATCGCACTCGGGGTCGGGGGTGTGCAGATTGGCGGTGGGCGGTACGGCGCCGTGCTCCATGGCCATCGCGGACGCGGCGATCTCGATCGAGCCGATCGCGCCGAGCGAGTGCCCGACCATCGACTTGATGGAGCTGACCGGTACGTCGTAGGCACGGCTGCCCAGGCTGTGCTTGAACGCGGCGGTCTCGTGCCGGTCGTTCTGCTTGGTGCCGGAGCCGTGCGCGTTGATGTAGTCGATGTCCTCGGGGTTCAGCCGGGCCTCGTCCATGGCCACCCGGATGGCCTCCGCCATCTCCCGCCCGTCGGGCCGCAGTCCGGTCATGTGGAAGGCGTTGCTGCGGGTCGCGTACCCGGCGATCTCCGCGTAGATGTGCGCGCCGCGGGCCCGCGCGGAGCCCAGCTCCTCCAGGACGAACACGGCGGCACCCTCGCCCAGGACGAACCCGTTGCGGGTGCCGTCGAAGGGCCGTGAGGCGTGCTCCGGGTCGTCGTTGCGCGGGGTGGTCGCCTTGATCGCGTCGAAACAGGCCACCGTGATCGGCGAGATAGGGGCGTCCGCGGCACCGGCCACCATGACGTCGGCGGCGCCCTCCCGGATCAGCTCGGCGGCGTATCCCACCGAGTCGAGGCCCGAGGTGCAGCCCGTGGAGACCACCGTGCTCGGACCCTCGGCGCCGACCGCCCACGCCACCTCGGCGGCGAACGAACTGGGCACCAGGTAGTTGTAGAGGTGGGGCACGGCGTAGGTGTGGTCGACCAGGTCGAGCCGCCCGTTGTCGCTGACGGTCCGGTACTCCTCGTCGAGCCCCATGGTCGCGCCGACCGCGCTGCCGATGGTCACCCCGGTCCGGTGCGGGTCGAGGCCCTCGAACTCCAGCCCGCTGTCGGCGACCGCCTCGCGCGCGGTGACGACCGCGAACTGCGCTGCCCGGTCCATGCGCCGGATCTCCTGCGGGCCGAGCCCCAGCAGCGCCGCGTCGAAGTCGGCCTCCGCGGCCACCTGGGAGCGGAACGGCGACGGATCGAAGAAGCTGATACGCCGGGTGGCGGTGCGCCCGTCGGTCAACAGGCTCCAGAAGTTCTTGGCGCCCACGCCGCCCGGTGCGGTCACCCCGATGCCGGTGATCACGACCCGCCGGCCGCCGGTCGCGGTCACAGCGCGGTCCAGTGGTAGAAGCGCTGGGCCATCGCGTCGGCGGGGGAGCGCCAGGTCGCCGGGTCGTACGCCTCGATGAACGGCTTGAGGTCGTCGCTGATCCCGACGAACCGGGGGTCCGTCTTGGCCTGCTCGATCCGCTCGCCGCCGTCCTCGTTGTCGAAGTCCTGCAGATGGAAGTAGAGACCCCGGTACGAGAAGAGCTGGCGGCGCCGGGTACCCATGAGGTGCGGCATCTCGGTGTCGTCGAACCTGTTGAACAGACGCGCGACGTCGTCGGCGGATCCGGGCTCCATTCGAGCCACGATCAGCGTGCTGTGCATCTCTCTCTCCTTGTCAGGACGATCGGCGCCGGGACGGCCTTGTGAGCACGGCCGGCGTCAGGACTTCGGGCCCCGCGACGGGCCGAACCAGCGCTCCAGCACCATCGGCAGGTCGTGATGGCTGCCGGGCGCGGCCCACGCCACATGCCCGTCGGGGCGCACAAGCACGGCTGAGGTGCCGGCCAGCGGGCTGTCGTCGGACAGGCCGTGCGGTGCGGCGGTGACGATGTCCACACGGTCCGACCAGCCGGACGCCCGGTCGCGCAGGACAGCGTTGTCCTCCAGGTCCAGGAGCACGCCCCGGGCCGCGCGCAGCAGTTCGGTGCTGCTGGTCTTGCGCCGGTCGCCGACCAGCTCCAGGTGCGGCATACGCAGGCCGAGCAGGGGATGGCGGCCGCCTCCGACGTCGTACCGGATCTCCAGGCCGCTCACCATGCCGGCGAGATGGCGGCTGACCTCCTCGTACCGGATCAGCTCGCGGAGCACGTCCCGCAGCGGCTGCACCTCGTCGCCGCTCAGGAAGAGCAGGCCCTGCGCCTTGGTGTTCATCATCAGCCGCTGTCCGACGGGGTACCGCTCGCCGTGGTAGGTGTCCAGCAGTTCTTCGGGCGCGGTGCCCCGGACGACGGCGGCCAGCTTCCAGCCGAGGTTGGCGGCGTCCTGGATGCCGGTGTTCATGCCCTGTCCGCCGGCCGGGAGATGGATGTGCGCGGCGTCGCCCGCCAGCAGGACCCGGCCGCGCCGGTACTCGGTGACCAGGCGGGTCGCGTCCCCGAAGGCGCTGACCCACACCGGCTCGGCGTGCGAGGTGTCGATCCCGGTGAGCCGCTGCCAGGCCGCCGCGACTTCCTGGTACGACGGGGGCTCGGTGCGCCGCTTGGGTGGGGTGCCCCGCTCGCAGACGATGATGCGGGTGATCCCGCCGTCGCCGAGCGGCCCGACCATGACCATGCCGCCGTCCACGGTCTCCCCGATGAGCCGGGGTTCGAGCTCGACGCCCTTGATGTCCGCGAGGTACATCTCCATGGTCGCCGCCGTGCCGGGGAAGTCGAAGCCGACGATCTTGCGGACAGTGCTGCGCCCGCCGTCGCACCCCACGAGATAGTGCGCGGTCAGCAGCTGTTCGCCGTCCGGCCCGCGTACGTCGACCTCCACACCGTCGGTGGTGTCGCGTACGGCGAGCAGTTCGTGGCCGCGGCGGATGTCCGCGCCCAGTTCACCGGCCCAGCCTTCGAGCATGGTCTCGGTGGTCGACTGGGGCACGGTCTTGGCCGCCTGGTGCACGCTGTCCAGTACGGCGAAGTCGACCGGCAGTCCTCCGAAGTGTCCGGCGTTGCTGGTCCCCATGTCGCCGAAGCGGGGCAGCAGCCCGCGTTGGTCGAAGACCTCCATCGTGCGTGTGGTGAAACCGAGGCCACGCGACTCGCCGGTCCGCTCGGCGAGCCGGTCGACGACGATGACGTCGACTCCCGCCAGACGCAGCTCGGCGGCGAGCGTCAGGCCGGTGGGCCCCGCGCCGGCGACTATGACCGAAGCATCCATGTACTTGTCCTCCGGGCATTTCAGAGAGGAATTGCAGGAGAGGGGTTCGGAATGTAACTGGAGCGTTAATTCAGAACCGAAATAACTGAACCGGCATTAATTGGCCGGGAAACGCTTTGCACCGGTTGGTCGACACAGTGCTGCGGAAACTAGTGATTAGCTTCTTCGGGAATCCTCGGAATGTCAAGAGGGGTTTTTCAGGCGGGCCACAATATTCCGTCAAGTAATTGTTAAGTCGCACTTGAGGATGGTGAGCCATCGTTTTTGGAAGGCGCGCTTCCGGAACGCGCGCCGAGTGTCCGCTGGATGTCCTCGCAGTGGTAGTAGGTGCGCCCGCCCTCCGCGCGCCTTCGCCACCGCTGCTCGCTGGCGTGCCGGTACACACTGCCGGGCGGGATGTTCCACAGCCGGGCGATGTCGGCGGCGCCGACCCAGTGCACACGGGTCTCGCGCGTCAGCAACCGGCTCAGGCTCAGCCACTCGTCGGCGGACCAGCGGTGGGCGGGTGAGGCCTCGCAGCGGATCTCCAGTGGGGTGTCGGCCCGGTGCGGCCGTACGAGCGCCACCAGGCCGCCCTGGCAGTCGGCCTCGACGCAGGACCCGATGGGCACCCGGCGCAGTGGGCTCGGGTCGATCACGCGACGCGCGTCACGCACCAACAGGGCCGTTTCCTGGGACAGTTCAGGGGCGGCCTGATGTGCGGTGAGCCAGTCGCAGTGCCGGGCCAGGAACGCCGCGAGGGTTTCCACGTTCGTCGGCGGAGCGCTGGTTCGGCGCTCCTCGACGACCACGGACGACCAGGACCGCAGCACCCCGGCGATGGCCGACCGGACGTCCGCCGCGGCGGTGTTGAAGGGCAGGCCCGGCAGGGGCCCGCCCGAGGTGCGCTCGCGCGGCCCGTCGGAGCCGCCGAGAAGCCGGCCGCACTCCTCGTGGAGCCGGGGCAGCTGCCGCAGTTCCGCGATCAGGCGGTCCCGGCAGTCCGGGCAGAGCCGGTGCCCCCGTGCGGCGAGCCTGCGGGGCCGGCCCTCGGCCGCCCGCCGCCCGCACCGTGCACCCCGGCACACGGTTATTTCCTGGGTCCTACCTGCGAGTACTCGATTCATTTCCCCCACCACTTCTCGGTGAGGTGAGGCTATTTCCGGGCCTCCGGCACGGCCGTGAGTGAACTCACCTTCTGTGGGGTGCGTGCCGGAGATCTCTTACTTCTCTGATGAATTTGTCGTGGATTTGAACGTGACGGAAATTCAGATGCCCAGGTGTGCGGAGATCCCGTCGAGGACCGACTCGAGGCCCGTCTCGAACTGCCACTCCAGGTCGTCCTTGCGGCTCGCCTCGCGGAGGTAGCGCTCGTACGTCGGGTAACGGCCGGTGCCCATCAGCCATGTCATGCGTGGGGCCAGACCGGTGCGCGCCTCGTTCGCGCTGGACCAGCCCTGCTCCCGCATCAGCTCGTTGAGGCCGATCTCGAAGCCCACGGCGCCCTGCACATAGGAGTCGACGGTGCGGAAGACCGCCATCATCGTGTCGGCGTCCAGGTCGAGCCCGTCGAGCGCGGCCAGGGCCCGCTCGGGCACGGCCAGCTGGTTCGGGGTCAGTGTGAACACCGCCGTGCGGGCCACCCATGAGTGCCTGAGGAGCACGGTCCTGGTGCGCAGGGCGAGCGCCCGCATGGCGTCCCGCCAGTCCTTGGCGTCCCCGGACAGTGACAGCTCGCCGTAGACGTGGTCGACCATCAGCTCCAGCAGCTCGTCCTTGCCGGAGACATAGCGGTACGCCGCCATCGGCGCGGCCCCCAGGTCGGCCGCGAGGCGCCGCATGGTGACGGCGTCGAGGCCTTCCGTGTCGGCGATCGCCACGGCGGCCGCGGCGATGCGCTGCGGGGTGAGCGTGGAGCGAGGGGCGGGTGCGGGGCGGTTGAGGCGTTCCCAGAGCGAGACGGTCTCCCTGGGCTCGGACGGCTCCGGCGTCACCTGCTTCTCCTCTTTTCTCCGAGTGGCCATGGGCGAGGGTTCCTTCCGGGTGCCGGGGTTGTGTACAACGTAACAGCAGTAGACAACGTACACTTCGATGTGTACGTTGTATCTGTAGCGATACGCCGTACACTTCCAGGAGTTCCGCATGAGTGACCTGAACGACAGCCCTCTGCAGGTGGCGGCCCTCGTCGGCAGCACGAGGGGCGGACGCTTCGGTCCGGTCGTGGCCGACTGGCTGCTGAGCCAGATCGCCCAGCGCAAGGACATGGAGGTCGACCTCGTCGACCTGGTCGAGACCCCCCTGCCGACCGTCATGCCGGCTTTCGGAGAGCAACTTCCGGACGAGGACATGGCTCTGCTCGGCGCGGTCGCCCCGCGCATGGAGTCGGCCGACGCCTTCATCATCATCACGCCGGAGTACAACCACAGTTATCCGGCGGCCCTGAAGAACGCGATCGACTGGCACAACCCGCAGTGGCACGCCAAGCCCGTCGCCTTCGTCTCCTACGGCGGCATCTCCGGCGGCCTGCGCGCCGTCGAGCACCTGCGGCTGGTCCTCGCCGAGCTGAACGCCATGACGATCCGCAACACCGTCAGCTTCCACAACTACGGCGACAAGTTCGACTCGGACGGCAAGCCCCTCGACCCGGACTGTGACGTCGCGGCCAAGGCCCTGCTCGACCAACTGGCCTGGTGGGGAGAGGCGCTTCGGGACGCCCGCACCGCTCGTCCGTACACCGGCTGAGACGAAAGACGGCCATGACCAGCGACACGACGGAGACCGGCGGCACCGCGGACACGCCTCCGCAGACCGCCGGGAAGCTGCCCTACCTCGGCATCTTCGGACTCATGCTCGGCATCTTCCTGGCCACCCTCGACGGACAGATCGTCAGCATCGCCCTGCCGACCATCGTCGGTGACCTCGGCGGCCTCGACCACTTCTCCTGGTCCGTCACGGCCTACCTGCTCACGATGGCAGCCGCCACCCCGATCTGGGGCAAGCTCGGCGACCTCAAGGGCCGCAAGGGCGCCTACATGTGGTCCGTGCTGCTCTTCCTGGTCGGCACCGTCCTGTGCGGCCTCGCCCAGGACATGCCACAGCTCATCGCCTTCCGCGCAGTCCAGGGCCTCGGCGCCGGCGGACTGATGGTCGGCGCGCTGTCGGTCATCGGCGTGCTGGTTCCGGCGCACGAGCGCGGCCGCGTCCAGTCGATGGTCGGCGTGATGCTGCCGGTCGCCTTCGTCGGCGGGCCGCTGCTCGGCGGCTTCATCACCGACGCCCTCGACTGGCGCTGGGTGTTCTACGTCAACGTGCCCTTCGGTGTCCTCGCGCTGTTCGCGGTCGCCAGAGGCGTACGGCTGCCGAAGGAGCGCTCCGGCGGACGGATCGACTACCCCGGTACGGCGCTGCTGACCACCGCCATCCTCTCGCTCACCCTGCTGGCCACCTGGGCCGGCACCCGCTACGACTGGGGATCGGCGCAGATCGTGCTGCTCGCCGTCGTCGCTGCCGTGGCCGTCGCCGCATTCGTCCGGGTGGAACAGCGGGTGGCGGAACCCGTCATCCCGCCGCGGCTGTTCCGCAGCCGTGACTTCGCCCTCGCCCAGACGCTCAGTTTCCTCGTCGGCGCCGTACTGGTCTCGGTCATCAACTACCTGCCCCAGTACATGCAGTTCGTGCAGGGTTCCACCTCCACCGTCAGCGGCATGCAGATCCTGCCCCTGATGATGGGCATGCTGGCGGCGCAGCTGACCACCGGGCGGCTGATGGACCGCGGCGGCCTGGAGCGGGTGGTGCCGATCACCGGGGGCGCCGTCACGGTCGTCGGCGCGCTGCTGCTGCTCCTGCTGGACACGGACACCCCGGTGTTCGTCGCCTCGGCCCTCACCCTGGTGCTCGGCATCGGCGTCGGCATCCTGATGCAGAGCACGCTGCTCACCACGATGAACACGGCACCGCCGCGCGACATGGGTGCCGCCACCGGAACGGTCACGCTACTGCGCACGATCGGCGGTTCACTCGGCGTCGCCGCGCTCGGCGCCGTGCACCTGGGCCGTATGACGGACGAGCTCACTGGCCGGCTGGGCGAGCGCGGCGCCGAACAGCTCACTTCCGGCGGCGAGTTGACCCCGTCTTCGGTCGACGGGATGTCCGGTCGAGTGCGGGGTGTCGTCCAGGATGCCTTCACGAGCGGACTGCACGGTGTCCTCATCGGCACCGCCCTGCTCTCGGCCGTCGCCTTCGCCCTCGCCTGGTTCGTCCGTGGGACCCCGGCCCCCAAGACCCCCGAACCCGCCGGGGATTCGCGGCCCGCCCAGGTCCCCGCGACGACCACGGACTGACACCCCACGTTCTGTCTCCCAGCCTCCTTCTTTCCCACCGATTCCGTCAGGCGCCCCGGCGCCCCGACCGAAAGCAGACCCTTCTCATGTCGACCACCTCCGCCGAGCGCGCCAAGGAAGTCCTGCTGCGCCCCTTCACTCTGGGCAGTCTCACTCTTGCCAACCGGATCGTGATGGCACCGATGACCCGGGAGTTCTCGCCGGGTGGCGTACCGGGCGACGACGTGGCGGCGTACTATGCGCGGCGCGCGGCGGGCGGCGCCGGCCTCGTCATCACCGAGGGGACGTACATCGGCCATGACTCGGCCGGCACCAGCGACCGTGTCCCCCACATCTACGGCGAGCAGGCCCTGGCAGGCTGGGCCAAGGTGACGAAGGCGGTGCACAACGCGGGCGGGAAGATCCTGTCGCAGCTGTGGCACGTGGGACTGGACCGGAAGGCCGGCTCCCCGCCTGTACCCGAGGCCCCGAGCATCGGCCCCTCCGGCATCGCTGTCGACGGCACGCCCGTCGGCCGCGCCATGACGCAGACCGACATCGACGATGTCGTCGCCGCCTACGCCGCGGCGGCAGCGGCCGCCGAGCGGACCGGCTTCGACGGCATCGAGGTGCACGCGGCCCACGGCTATCTGATCGACCAGTTCCTCTGGGAGCAGACCAACCGCCGCACCGACGCGTACGGCGGTGACCTGGGTGCCCGTACCCGGTTCGCCACAGAGATCGTCGCCGCCTGCCGCGGGGCGGTCGCCCCGGACTTCCCGATCACCTTCCGGTTCTCGCAGTGGAAGATGGGTGCTTATCAGGCCAGACTCGCGGGATCGCCGCAGGAGCTCGAAACCCTGCTTGCCCCCCTGTCGGACGCCGGGGTGGACGCCTTCCACTGCTCGACCCGCCGCTTCCACCTGCCCGAGTTCGAGGGATCCGAGCTCAACCTCGCCGGCTGGACGAAGAAGGTCTCGGGCAAGCCCACGATCAGCGTCGGCTCGGTCGGCCTCGACAACGAGTTCATCGAGGTGTTCCAGGGGAAGCCGGGCTCGGTCGCCGGGATCGACGCGCTGCTCGACCGGGTGGAGCGCGACGAGTTCGACCTGGTGGCCGTCGGCCGCGCACTGCTCGGTGACCCTGAGTGGATCACGAAGATCCTGGGTGGCCGGACCGAGGAGCTCCAGCCCTTCCACATGGGCCTTCTGGGTACCCTTCACTGAGCTCGTTCACGCTTCAAGAATTCCAGGCGACCGCATGCGGCACTGATTACCCGAGTAATCCCGTAATCAACAATCGATCACGGCCACTCTGGCCGAATATGCACTTCTGATATTGCCTCATGTTTCCCGGATGCTTCGGCTCCCTCATTCTCGCTGGTGTGTCAATAGCTATTATTTGACTTTTCATCGAGCGGTTTGTAGCCTTCTGGGAGCGCGACTCGATGCCCGCTTATCTGGCATAACATGGGGGAGTATCGGATGAGCAATCACTCCACAAAATTTCTCGAGCCCGCCATTCCGCAACAACTGGCCAATCGCCGCGCGCCAACGCCGTCGCGCCCAGTGGGTCAACATGCCCAGCAGCATCCGCCCATACAGGCCCAGCAACTACCGCCCATCCAGGCCCAGCCTCAGCTTCACAAGGCGCGCGGGGTGTTGCGTGTCCTCGTTGTCGAGACCGGGGCGCCCGCCGCCCAGTCCCTGGTTCTGAGTCTGGCCAGGCACGGGTACCAGGCCGTGAGCGTGGACACCGGCAGTAAGGCGCTCCAGAAGTACCGGGAAGCGGATGTCCTGCTCATCGACCTGGACCTGCCCGACCTGGACGGCATCGAGATCTGCCGTTTCGTCAGGGCCGCGTCCGGGGTCGGAGTCATCGTTGTCACGGCCCGCGACACGGAACTCGACCGCGTGCTCAGCCTCAAGGCGGGCGCGGACGACTATGTGGTGAAGCCCTACAGTCTACCCGAGTTGATGGCCCGTATCGAAGCCGTCATGCGACGGGTGCGCCCGCTGCCGCTGACCACCGAAGTGATCAGCAGTGGCCCGTTGCGGATCGACTCGCGCACCCGTGAGATCCGGCTCGGCGACGAGCCCGTCGAGGTGACGCGCAAGGAGTTCGACCTGCTTTATCTGCTGGCCTCCCGGCCGGGCAGCGTCGTTTCCCGAAAGCAAATCATGACCCTGGTCTGGGGCGATTCCCGCTCCCAGCCGGGTCGCACGATCGACACGCATGTCAGTAGTCTCCGCAGTAAACTCGGATCCAGCAGCTGGATCATCACGGCCCGCGGTGTCGGTTTCCGATTCGGTCATGCGTAAATTGATCCCGTGTATTTCCGTGAACTAGAAAATAGTCGCTCGGGAAGAAAGCGATTTCCTTTCGCCAGACGCATAACATGAACTCTCGGAGAAACTCTCGCCTACATGCACCGGCGCAAACGACGAGCCCGCGGCCCTATGGGACGCGGGCTCGTCGCATGGGGCAGGGGGCCTGCCGGCTGCCGCGAGTCGGCCTCGGCGGGTGACTTCCTGATCGGCCGGCATCGCGGGCCCCCATTGCCCGACGGCTCGACGCCGACGCGGCCGTGCCGCCGCCTCGCACCGCATCCGGTTCCACGCGCACGCCGGTTCCACAACACCCGTGGCGGCCACGCCACCTCTGGTGGTCGGGCCCTGTCCTCGGACGACACGACCCTCGGACAACACGCCGGCCCAGAAGCGCACAGGCTCACGCTTCATCCGTCCTCCGGCGGCGGCCGTCCCGCCACCATCCGATCCGCGTGGAGCCGGTGTGGGCCGAGGGCTTCGACCGCCGCGCCGGACCGCAGGGGCCTTGCTCCGGCCCGCCCACATGGATGAGCGAGCACGCTCGGGTTCGCCCCCCGGTCGGTGATCCCCTCGCGGCCCACCCGCTCGCGCAGGAGGCCCGCTCGTGTCGTCTCCGCGGCCCGGGAAGCTGCCCATGTTGCCCATCCCGGCGGCCGTACACGCACAGGCGCGAGCGCCGGACCCCGCTCACCCGGGTGCACCGGGTGCCGTTGTCCGGCGCCGCGCCGGCCCGCTCTGCCGGAGGGGTTATGCGTTACGCCCGCGCCGTACAGCCTCGAGCCCCAGCGCTCCGGCCGCGCCCACGACCACGTGCATCACGGCGAGTGAAGCTGCCGTGCCGCCGTCGGTTTCGCTCGTGAGGGGGCCGAGGGCGGTGAGGACGCCGAGGGCTCCGGACACGATCTGACCGACCCGCAGCAGCACCGGCTTCCAGCGGGCCGCGAACGCGGCGGCCGTGACGCCGAGCGCCGGCGGTACGAACGAGGCGAAGATGACGCCGCCGGCGACGATGTCGTCGGCCTTGCCGTTGAGCTCCAGGGTCAGGGAGGCCCCCGCCGCGTCGGCGATGAACAGGACGATCAGGTTGACGGCCGTCGCGACGAGGGCACTGCCCACCGCGGCCTGCCACAGGGGCAGTCCGCGCCCCGCGCGAGCCGTGGGGGAAGAGCTGATCTCGGCGGGGTTGCTGCTGGTCATGGAAGGGTCCTCCGGTTGATGAATGAGGGCGTGGGGGTCAGGACGGGTTCAACGAGAGGCCGTGCCTGAAGACGTTGCGCGGGTCGTACGTGTTCTTGACCCGCTGCAGCCGGGGGTGGTTGTCCTTGTAGAGGATCGTGTACCAGGGCACGCCCGAGGAGTTCTGGTACGGGTCCCTGATGTCCACGTCGGGGTAGTTGACGTATCCGCCGTCCTGCTGGTCGTTCGGGACCGGGAAGCCGCCCGTGGCGCTGTGGACGCCCTTGCGCAGCGTTCTGATCCACTCGACCTCGGCCGCGTCGGCCGACGGCTCGGACCAGTTGGTCGAGTACCAGACCTTGAAGATGGAGTCCCGCTGGGCCACGGCCGTCGCCGACGACGACACTGTGTTGATCTTGCAGCCGTATGCCGCGAGGTACACAAGACCGGCGCCGGTGGAGTGCTCGGGATCCGTCAACGACCGGTACACGACGCCGACCTGAGCTGCCGTCAGCGGCTTGCGCAGATGCCCGCCGATGGACTTGTGCCGGGAGTACGTGCCGAACGGGGGCGTCGGCTCGGTGGCTGCCTCCACCCAGGGCATCTCCCGTGTGTCGACCGTCGGCGTGACACCGACACCGGCCGACACCGCGGCCAGGTAGTCGTCGAACAGCTTCGGGGTGGCGGCGAGCGTCGCGTCCATCCGGATTTCCAGCACGAACGACCCGACCAGCGACGAACGCAGTTGGAAGGAGCTGTGCATGGTGGCGTACGGCGAGTCGGGCCCGCTGTTGGCCGCGTGCCAGGCACCGTGGTTGAGCAGCAGCCGGGTGAAGCCGGCCTCGGTGATGTCCGACCACTGCCAGGTCACAAGGGACTTGCGCATCCGGGCGGGCGGCTTGGGCAGCAGCGCGGTGGGGGCTCCCGACGCGCCCGGCGTGCGGAACCAGAACCTGGTCACGATGCCGAACTGACCGCCGCCACCACCGGTGTGCGCCCACCACAGGTCGCGGTTCGGGTCGCTGCGACGGCTGGTCGCGACGATCGTACGAGCCTTGCCGTCGCTGCCCGCGACCACCACCTCGACCGCGTACAGATGGTCGACCGACAGCCCGTAGCGCCGGGACAGAGGCCCGTAACCGCCGCCGGACACATGCCCGCCGACACCGACCTCGGGGCAGACGCCGCCGGGCAGGGTCACGCCCCAGCCCTCGTACAGCGCCTTGTAGACCTCGCCGAGCCGGGCGCCGGACTCGACGGCGAAGGCGTTCATCGAGCTGTCGAAGTAGACCCGCTTCATCTCCGAGGTGTCGACGAGGAGGCGGAACTGGGGGTCGTCGACCAGGCCGTCGAAGCAGTGGCCGCCGCTGCGTACGGTGATCCGCTGGTCCTTGCGGATCGCCTGGGTGACCGCCTTCTCCACCTGGGAGGCGTTGTGCACCAGCCAGATCTCGTCCGGGGCGGCTCGGAAGCGGGTGTTGTAGCCGCGCCCCGCCAGCTCGGCGTAGCGCGTGTCGCCGGGTCTGACGATCACCTCGGGCGGAACGGCCGCGGCGGCGGTCGTGCGGGCGTGGGCGGCCGGTGCCACGGCGGACAGGCCCGTCGTGGTACCGGCCACAACTATCGAGGTGCCAAGGAACGTGCGGCGCGAAACCATGTCGAGCACTCACCCTTTTCTCAAGTACGTGGAACGGCTGGAGACTGCCGCCAGCCAAGCAGGGGCTCCACGCGGTCCGGGCACAGTTGACACGGATCTGTCATAGCTCCGTACGAAACCTGATGCTCAGACCCAAACCCACAAAAGCCCGCCCCTCCCGAAGAGTCACTTGGCGGGCTGTGGTCGCGGCAGGCCACGATGGGCGGGGCCGGGCGGAGGGCGTGGCGGCAGGTCAGGGCCTCTGTCGCGAACTTCGGACCGGACGCGTGCTCACGACGGCTCCGGCTGCCACCCCAGCGCCCGCGAGATGCCGCGTGCCGCCAGCCGTACCGCCGGGATCAACGCCGGTGTCTGCGCGTCGCGTTCGGGCACCACGACCGAGACGGCCGCGGCCACCGAGCCGTCCGCCCGTCGGACCGGTGCGGCCACCGACAGGGCGTCGTCGGTGATCTGACGGACGCTCACTGCCACGCCTGCGCGGCGGACTTCGGCGAGGACACGGCGCAGGGTGGCCGCGTCCGTGATGGTGTGCGGGGTGAATCCGGCGAGTGGTCCGCCGCAGTATGCCTCCTGGAAGGCGGCCTCGCAGTGGGCGAGCAGCGCGAGGCCCACGCCGGTCGCGTGCAGTGGCCAGCGGGCGCCCACCTGGATCTTCACGCCCACGGCCGAACGGCCGGAGATCCACTCTATGTAGACGACCTCGGAGCCGTCCCGGACCGCCAACTGCACGTTCTCGTGCGTGGCTTCGTACAGGTCCTCCAGGTACGGCAGCGCGATCTGCCGCAGTGCGAGACCGCGCGGGGAGAGTGCCGCGATCTCCCAGAGGCGCAGGCCCACGTGGTAGATCCCGGACGCGTCGCGCTCCAGGGCTCCCCAGTCGCTCAGCGCACCCACCAGCCGGTGGGCTGTGGTCAGGGAGAGCCCGGCCCGGCGGCTGATGTCCGTGAGGGAGAGCGCCGGGTGGTCGTGGTCGAAGGCGGCGAGCACGGCCAGCAGGCGGTCGGGGGCGGACGGCCCGGTCATCGGCCGGGACCGGTCATGAGCCGAGGCCGGTCATGCGTCGAGTTCGGCTTCGGCGACCCGCTGCAGCAGCGTGTGCAGGGTGTCCCGCTCGGCGGCGTCGAGGGGCTGGAGCAGGTCGTTCGTCACCCGCAGACCCGCCTCGTCGGTGTCGCGCAGGAAGGCGCGGCCGTCCTCGGTGAGCACCACGATGCGGCTGCGGCGGTCGTCGGGGGAGGGGCGGCGCTCGGCGAAGCCGAGCTTCTCCAGGTCGTCGACCAGACCGACGATCGCGCTCGGGTCGTAGCCGAGCCGTGAGCTCAGCTCCCGCTGGAGCGCGCCCTCGGAGGTGGCCAGGAACCGCAGCAGCGCGTAGTGCCGCAGCCGAAGCCCCGACGCCTGGAGGAACGTGTTGAACAGCTGCCCCGACCGCAGTCCCAGCCGGTACAGGAGATAGCCGGTGTCCGAGTGCAGCCCGCGCATCCACGGCTCCTGCGAGTCGATGGCGTCGGGGGGCGTGGCGTGCTGCTGGCCGGCGATGGCGAGCTCCCTGGGCCGGGCCCCTGCGGGGCGGTGCGTACGTGTTCCCCACAGCATGCCGCACAGACGAGTCGGCAACAACTATTGACGACAACAATGATTGTCTTTAGCTTCGATCTCGTAAGCTCCGATCTCGTAGCCGTCCTGCCTTCCGCAGGTGATCCGTTTCTCGAAGGGACCGTCGTGCCCAGCATCGATCTCACCGGCAAGGTCGCCGTCGTCACCGGCTCCGGCCGTGGCCTCGGCCTGGCCTATGCGCATGCCCTGGCCGCCGCAGGCGCCTCCGTGGTCGTCAACGACGTGGACGAGGACGTCGCCGAGCAGGCCGTCAAGGCGATCACCGAGGCGGGCGGCACCGCCGTGGCCGAGGCGGTCCCGGTCGGCACCACCGAGGCCGCCGACCGCCTGGTGGGCCGCGCGGTGGAGGAGTTCGGCCGCCTCGACATCCTGGTCACGAACGCGGGCATCCTCCGGGACAAGGTCCTGTGGAAGATGACCGACGAGGACTTCGACGCGGTGATCACCACCCACCTCAAGGGCACCTTCACCTGCGCCCGCGCCGCCGCCGTACGCATGCGCGAGCAGGGCGAGGGCGGCACG
Organism: Streptomyces sp. ActVer; assembly: GCF_027270795.1. Taxonomy (NCBI): domain Bacteria; kingdom Bacillati; phylum Actinomycetota; class Actinomycetes; order Kitasatosporales; family Streptomycetaceae; genus Streptomyces; species Streptomyces sp. ActVer. Next base: position 28,873 of record NZ_JAPWHT010000010.1, on the reverse strand, counting down.
CTGATCCTCGTCGGCTCCCCGGCCGGACAGCGCGGCAACTTCGGCCAGACGAACTACGCCGCCGCCAAGGCCGGCATCGCCGCCATGGCCCGTACGTGGTCGATGGAGCTGGGCCGCGCGGGCATCACCGTCAACGCGATCGTGCCGGTGGCCGCGACCGCGATGACCGAGACCATTCCGGCCTTCGCGCCCTACATCGAGGCCATGCGCGGCGGCGAGCCGCTGCCGGAGTTCCTCCGCAAGGGCGAGGGCTTCGGCACCCCCGAGGACTGCGCCGTCCTCGTCCCGTTCCTGGCCTCCGAGGCCGCACGCGGTGTGACCGGTCAGGCCATCGGCATCGGCGGCGACAAGGTGGCCCTGTGGTCCCACCCCCAGGAGATCAAGGCGGCGTACGCTGACGGTGGCTGGACCCCCGACTCCCTCGCCGACGTCTGGCCGGCCTCGCTGGGCGCCGAGCCCCAGTCGGTCGGCATCCCCGCCCCGAAGTTCCCGGAGGCGTAAACGATGACGAACATCGACGTCGAGGAACTCGTCGCGATCGACGTCCACACCCACGCCGAGGTCTCCTCCAAGGGCACCTCTTCCCTGGACGACGACCTGCACGAGGCCTCCAGCGCCTACTTCAAGGTCGAGGGCAAGCGGAAGCCGACGCTGGAGGAGACGGCCGCCTACTACCGTGAGCGGAAGATGGCCGCCGTGATCTTCACGGTCGACGCCGAGTCCGCCACCGGCACCGAGCCCGTCCCGAACGAGGAGGTCGCCGAGGCGGCCGCCGCCAACGCGGACGTACTGATCCCGTTCGCCTCCATCGACCCCTTCCGCGGCAGGGCGGGCGTCAAGCGGGCCCGCCGCCTGGTCGAGGAGTACGGGGTGAAGGGCTTCAAGTTCCACCCCAGCATCCAGGGCTTCTTCCCCAACGACAGGTCGGTCGCGTACGAGCTGTACGAGGTGATCGAGGAGACCGGCACGATCGCCCTCTTCCACACCGGACAGACGGGCATCGGCGCGGGCGTCCCGGGTGGCGGCGGGATCAGGCTCAAGTACTCCAACCCGCTGCACGTGGACGATGTCGCCGCGGACTTCCCGCACCTGAAGATCATCCTGGCGCACCCGTCGTTTCCCTGGCAGGACGAGGCCCTCGCGGTCGCCACCCACAAGCCGGGCGTCCACATCGACCTGTCCGGCTGGTCGCCGAAGTACTTCCCGCCGCAGCTCGTGCAGTACGCGAACACGCTGCTCAAGGACAAGGTGCTGTTCGGCTCGGACTATCCGGTCCTCACCCCGGACCGGTGGATGGCCGACTTCGCGAAGCTCTCCATCAAGGACGAGGTCAGGCCGAAGATCCTCAAGGAGAACGCGGCCCGGCTGCTCGGACTGACGAAGCCATAGCGGCAGCCATGTGCAACGAAGGACAGGGGCACCCCATGTGCGACGAAGGACAGGGGCACGGACATGCGCAATGAGGGACTGGGGTCGTGGCCCGCACGCCGGGCTCGCAAGACCCCGCACCGGACCGCCCTGATCCACGGCGACACGACTCTCACGTACGCCGGGCTGTACGAGCACACCACCCGCCTCGCACACGCCCTGCGCGCCTCCGGAGTGCGCCGCGGCGACCGGATCGCCTACCTCGGCCCGAACCACCCCTCCTACCTGGAGACACTGTTCGCCGCGGGCACTCTCGGGGCGGTCTTCGTACCGCTCAACACCCGCCTCGCCGGACCCGAGATCGCCTACCAGCTCACGGACTCCGGCGCGAAGGCCCTCGTGTACGGGCCCACGTTCACCGGCCTCGTCGCGGGGCTGCCTGGCAACAGCGACGTGCGTACGTACATTGAAGTGGGCGCCGAATACGACCAGTTGCTCGGGGCGGCCTCCGGCGAGGCGATCGACGAACCCGTCACCGCCGACGACACCTGCATCATCATGTACACCTCGGGGACGACGGGCCGGCCCAAGGGCGCGATGCTCACCCACGGCAACCTGACGTGGAACGCGGTCAACGTCCTGGTCGACCAGGACGTGATCGCCGACGAACGCGCCCTGGTCTCCGCCCCGTTGTTCCACACGGCCGGGCTGAACATGCTGACTCTGCCGGTCCTCCTCAAGGGCGGTACCTGTGTCCTGGTCGAGGCCTTCGACCCGGCGGCCACCTTCGACCTGATCGAACGGCACCGGATCACCTTCATGTTCGGCGTCCCCACCATGTTCGAGCACGTGGCCCGCCATCCGCGCTGGGCCGACGCCGACCTGTCCTCCCTGCGGATGCTCAGCTGCGGCGGCTCACCCGTGCCGACCCCGCTCATCGCCGCCTACCAGGAGCGGGGTCTCACCTTCCTCCAGGGCTACGGGATGACCGAGGCCTCGCCCGGCGTGCTCTTCCTGGACGCCGAGCACGCGGTCACCAAGGCGGGTTCGGCGGGCGTGCCGCACTTCTTCAGCGACGTCCGCGTCGTACGGCCCGACCTCGCCCCGGCCGAGATCGGCGAGACCGGCGAAGTGGTCGTACGCGGGCCGCACGTCATGCCCGGCTACTGGGGGCTGCCCGACGAGACCGCGGCCGTGTTCCACGACGGCTGGTTCCGCAGCGGGGACGCCGCCCGGATCGACGAGGACGGCTATGTCACCATCGTCGACCGCATCAAGGACATGATCATCTCCGGCGGCGAGAACATCTACCCCGCAGAGATCGAGGACCAGCTCCTCGCCCACCCCGACATCGTCGAGTGCGCGGTCATCGGCGTGCCCGACGAGAAGTGGGGCGAGGTGCCGCGTGCGGTCGTCGTGCCCCGTGAGGACGTCGAGCTCGACCCCGACGAGGTCCTCGCGTCCCTCGCCGGACGCCTCGCCAAGTACAAGATCCCGAAGTCGGTCGTGCTCGCGGACGAACTGCCGCGGACGGCCTCCGGCAAGCTCCTCAAGTCCCGGGTGCGCAAGCGGTACGGGACGCGATGACCCTCCGAACTCCCTTCAAGGAACAGGCACTTATGACCATCACCGTGAACGGCATCGACGAACTCAAGAAGCTCGCGGGCAGCGACCTCGGCACCAGTGAGTGGATCGAGGTCACCCAGGAGCGCATCAACACGTTCGCCGACGCCACGGGCGACCACCAGTGGATCCACGTCGACGAGGAGAAGGCCAAGGAGGGGCCGTTCGGCGCGCCCATCGCGCACGGTTACCTCACCCTCTCGCTGTTCATCCCGCTCTTCACCGAGCTGCTGGACGTGCAGGGCGTCACCACGAAGGTCAACTACGGCCTCAACAAGGTGCGGTTTCCCTCACCGGTGAAGGTCGGCTCGCGTATTCGGCTCGCCGGGAGGCTGACGGATGTCGAGGACGTGCCGGGGGGTGTGCAGATCACTGTTGACGGCACGATCGAGATCGAGGGCGCGCCCAAGCCTGCGGCGGTGCTGCGGAGTCTGTCGCGTTTCTACGTCTGAGCTACGGCTGGGAGCGCCGTTTTCGTCCGCGGGTTCGTCGTGGCTGGTCGCGCAGTTCCCCGCGCCTCTAAAGGGGCTCCTGAGGCTCCGGTCGTACCGGCACCAGGTCGAGAAGTCGTTCCGCCGACTCCCGTGCGAGTGGGGTCAGTTGGGCGTACACCGTGTGGAACGTCTTCTCGGCCTGTTCGGCGGGCCAGTTGTCCGGGAGGTGTTTGACCGGCAGGCGCGGGTCCCGGCGGACGACCTGCAGCCACTCCGTCGACAGGCGCAGCCGCAGGGCGAGGGCCTCGTCGGCGGCGGGCTCGGTCGTCTCCCAGTGCTGCCAGCGGTGCGTGAACGCCTCGTAGCGCGTGGCCAGTTCGTCCAGTTCCCAGGTCTCCTCGATCATGGCGCCGATGTCCATGCCGGCGTCCGCGTGGGCGCGGAAGATCTTCACGTGGGCGGACAGACCGAGCTCGGTGACGAGTGCGGAGACGTCGGTCTCCCCGGGTGCGATCCACAGTCCGCCGAACAGCGGGCCGAAGCCGCTCCAGGTCAACTGCGCGCGCAGATCGTGGCGTTGGCGCTGCCAGGACTCCGGCAGTGAGAAGCCGAGCAGCGTCCAGGAGCCGTCCCAGTGCCGGTTGACGGCCCCCTCCTCCCAGATCCGCTGCTCGCCGTCCCGCAGCACGGACTCCGAGCGCTCGGTCAGCCCGAAGTACATACGGCGTCCCTCGCGCTGCCGCCTGAGCAGATCGCGGCCCACCATGCGTGTCAGCGTCGAGCGGGTCGCGTGCTCGCCGACGCCCGCGCGCCCGAAGACGTCGATGACGCTCCCCGAGTACACGCAGACGTCACGGCCGAGCACCTGGTCGCCCAGGAACGACAGCATGAGGGACTGGGGCCGCAGCGCCTCGTCAGTGGTCACCGGCCCACGGTACGCCCGTCGATCAGCTCGTGACCAGGTAGTACGGGCGTACCGGCCGCCCCGGTACACGCGGCCCCGGACCGGCCTCACCGGTGGCCGGCGACCTCCACGAAGACGGGGTTGGAGTAGAACCACGTGTCGAGCCACGGATCACCGTCGCCCGGCGCGTGCGGGACCGGCCCGTGCGGGTCGACCGACGCGCCAAGGTACCCGGCGCCGTGCCGGTTGCCGTCGCTGCCGCGCAGCCGCACGTAGAAGGACTCGTCCCCGGCGGTCAGCGGGATGCGCAGGGTGTACGTGCCCCTGCGGCCGGACACGTCCGCCGTGTGCACGACCTTGGTGGCCGGCGCCCGCCAGTCGTCCCGGTCGGCCGACGGACCGCGCACCGCGCCGCGGATGACGTCCACGTGGGCCAGCTCGGGCAGGATGTCGTGCGGGTTGGGCCGCGAGGCCGTCGTCACGGTCACGTTCAGGGTGAGCTTCTCGCCCTTGCGCACCCGCAGCCGACTGCCCAGGGTGACGCCCCGGCCGTGGTCGCAGTCCCGCTTCAGCCGTACGTCGAGACCGTCGAGCAGATGCCCGTGGTCGAGCCAGACCCGGCCCGCGCGCAGGCCCGCCATGACCGCGCGGTAGCCGTAGCGGGACACGCCGACGTGCGTGCGGCTGAACTGGCCGGGCCAGAAGTCGCCGCCCGGCTGCGGCTCGGTCGTGTTGACCGGGTCGGGCAGCCGGCCCGTGTTGTCGAAGTTCTGCCCCGGCAGCCAGTCGCCGTTCTTCCAGGTGTCGAACACCACCCGGTGCACATCGGAGTTGGTGGTGATCGTGAACAGCCTGCCCTCGGAGAGCATGGCGTCCCACATGCCGCCGACGGTCGCCGTCATCCAGTCGAAGCCGCCGTACGTGAGATACGAGTCCGTCGGATAGGCGGGCCAGGAGTCCGCCGACGGCTTGTTCTCGTACTCGCCCCGTATCGACGTCGGACCGCGCCACCCGGGGATGGCACCGCCCTGCGCACCCGGTGCGCCCTCCATGCCGATCATGATCTCGGGGGCCGCGTCCCGCCAGTTCCGCATCTCGTGCGGGGAGTCGATACCCAGACGCATCGGGTGGTTGGCGAAGACCAGCACGTCGTCCACGTAGCCCGAACGGCGTTGCGCGGCGAGCCACTTGATGGCCTTGACGGCGTGCGCCTCGTTGCGCGGGGTGTCGGGGTGGGTGGGGGCGCCCGCCGTGTAACCGAGCAGCTTGCCGTCGTAGGCCAGCTCGAACTTCGTGAGCAGGTCCACCTCGTGGCGGCCGGGCGCCGCGAAGATCGTGCAGTGCTCGGCGCCCGGGATGTACCACTCCAGGCCCTGGAAGATCAGCTGACGCGGGTTCGCCGCACGGGCCTTGAGGATCTCCTCGTGCTCCAGCTTCGCCCCGTACTGGGCGTGCCCGAAGTTGGAGTGCTCGTTGAACACCATCCAGTCGAGGCCGTATGTGGCGCTCGCCTGCGCCAGTTGGGAGAACGTGTACTTCGCGTCGTGGCTGTAGACGGAGTGCACATGGTGGTCGCCGACGAGGTAGGCGAGGTGCGGGTCGTTGCCGCCGAAGCCCTTCGCGCTCGCCACGGCGGGCGTCGCCAGCGATCCGGCGGCGAACGCGGCGCCGAACAGGCCTGCGCGGCGCATGAGTTGACGTCGGGACACGCCCTGCGCGTCGAGGGCGGCGGGGGAGACGGACGGATCTGCCCAGGCGGGCAGCTGCTGCTCGGTCATGGTCTGGGGAATCCCTTGGAGTCTCAGTGGTTCATGAACGACGTGACGGGCAGGGCGCGTTCGACGATCCGCACGTCACCGAGCCGTCCGTGCAGGATCTGGTCGATCTTCCCGGCGTACTCGTAGCCGCCGAGGAGCCAGGGCAGGCCGACCGAGGTCAGCCCCACGGAGCGCGCGGTGGGATTGCGGGCCACGGGACACCCCTGGACGTACAGCGTGGTGTGCGAGCCGTCGTTGACGACGGCGACGTGCCACCACTGCTCCCGGGCCGTCTCGTCGCCCCAGTTGGTGGCGATGCCCTGCTGGTTGAGCGGCCGCACCGCCCACTGCGGGCCGGGCCCGTCGGAGAGCGAGAGGGTGGCGAGCGGCTCGTCCGGGTCGCCCTCCGTCTTGCCCGCCGCACCGCCCGTACCGGTCCGGCTGACCAGCCCGGACCAGGCGTTGCGGGACGGGTCCCAGTCGGCGGGCAGCTGGTAGAAGGCCTCGACGGTGTAACCGCCGCGGAAGGTCGCCGAGTTGAGCGGCGCGTTCGCGGCCGTCCGCAGGTAGGAGCCCACCAGCGGTGACTTGTCGCCGTGGAAGAAGAGGCTGCCGTGCCCCGGCTGGTCGGGGTGGTGTGCCGAGGACCAGGTGAGGGAGCCGTCGCCGACCTTCACGACGGTCAGGTCGTTGCCGCGCCCCGAGAGATCGCGGACCGTGCCGTCCATGGCCGCACCCTCGGCGCTGTTTTCGGATCCGTCGAATCGCCAGTAGGCGACCGTGCCCCGGACCAGCATCTCGGAGGCGGGACGGGGCGCACGCGGCGGCACCGGGGCGAAGCCGGAGAAGCGCTTCTCGAAGTCGACGGCCACCGAGAACCGGTCCGCGGGGCCGGACAGTTCGATCTCCTGCCGCTCCAGCTCGTTCAGGCCCTTGGCCGCCCGGCCCAGGATCCACGGGGAGATCGTCTCGACGTCGATGGTGTCGCGGTCGAGGTCGAAGCGGTACAGCCGGATCATCGCGGCGCCGCCGTAGTAACGGTTCTGATAGTTCGTCAGGTGCAGGTGCACGTCGTTCCCGGCGGCGTTCTTGCGCACGGTCCGGGCGGCCGGCCAGTAGTGCCCGTTGAGGGTGAGGAAGATCTGGTCGTGCTCCTTGACCAGCCGGTCCCAGAGCTGCTGTCCGTAGGTGGAGAGGGTGTCGTCCTCGTAGACCAGCTCATGGGTGGTGAGGATGACCGGGGTCTTCGGGTGCTGGGCTATGACGTCCTTGGCCCACTCGTAGCCCTTGGCGGACAGCCGCCAGTCCAGGGCGAGTACGAGCCACTGCCGGCCGGCGGCCTTGAAGAGGTGGAAGGTGTTGTAGCCGTCGGGCGAGGCCCCGCCGAAGGTCGGCCTGCCCTTGAACCGCTTCGGGCCGAAGGCGTCCAGATACGGGGTCGGGCCCCGCTGGTCGTCGGTGGACGACTTCACGTCGTGGTTGCCCGCCAGGACGCTGTAGCCCACGCCCCGCCGGTCGAGCAGCTCGAACGCCTTGCTCACCGCGGCGACTTCGGGCTGTGCGCCGTTCTCCGTGAGGTCGCCCAGGTGCGAGAGGAAGACGATGTTCTCGTCCTTCCCGTGCTCCAGGATGTAGCGCAGAGAGGCCTCGATGGGGGCGGGGTTGATGCTCGCCCCGTCGAACAGATACTGCGTATCGGGCATCACCGCGAGCGTGAAGCGGCGGCTGTCGGTGTCGGGTCTCCAGCGGGTTCCCGAGGAGGGCGCCGCCTGCGCGGTGGCCGTCGGCAGCGCGACCGCCGCCGTGGCGGCGCCGATCAGCGCGGTCGCCCGCAGGAAGTTCCGTCGTCCGGCGCCGGCTTGCGGGCAGGCCTCGGCCGGGTCGTGCTCATGCGAAGTACACACGTCTGCTCCGTGAGAAGGGGGACTGCTCGGCAGAGGGGGGTGGCGACTCGGGGAGGGGGGTGGCGACCGTGAGGAGGATGGCGGCCGGGATCAGAGCACGCGCAGCGTCCAGGCCCAGTGGTGGGTGCCCGGCGCGACGAGGTACTCGGCAGTGGTGTCGGGCCCGCACGACGCCGTGCCGAGCCCCCGGTGCGCGGCGTCGAGGTGCACGACACAGCCGGGCCGCGGCACCAGCTCGTCGTGGTGCGTGGCGGCCGCCAGATCCTCGGCCCGGTACCGGTTGACGGAGACCTGCCCCGGCGCCCCGAGCTCCACGGTCAGCCCCGTGGCGTCCGGCGCCGACAGCGTGAACCGCCGCACACCGTGCCGGCCGCCGCTCTCCTGGGGCCGCAGATAAGAGGTGAACAGCTCGTCCACCGGGAGCGAGTGGTGTCCCACGGGCGCGCCCGTGCTCCGGTCCGGGTAGGACTCCCAGGGGCCCTGCCCGTACCAGTCCAGGACATCGAGCCCGGCGACCGTCTCGAAGACCGTGCCGACGCGGGCCACGTCGTCGAGGCCCTCCGGCAGTTCGGCCGACTCCTCGACCCGCAGGCCGCCGGCGACCGGGGTGAACACCTGCTCGTGGCGGACGGGCCCGGCCCCGGTCGCGTACTCGGCGACCACGACGACCCGGGAGTCCTCCTCACGTATGTCCACGACCTTGCGTACGAGCTCGTCGAGCCCCCAGTCGTGCCAGCGGGCCGCCATGCCGCCCAGTTCGTCGTTGTCGGTGGGCGCCCGCCAGAGGGAGAGCACGGGCGCGGAGGTCAGCAGCGGATGGACCAGCAGCGCGTCCGCGTCCAGCGTGACGGCCGGGCCGGAGGCGGGCTCCGGCGTCGCGTCGGCGACGGCCTCGCCCAGCCGGACCTGCGGCAGGCACACCTCGGTGCCGAGCGGTGCCCAGGCCTCCTCGTCCGCGGTGACGACCCGCAGGGTCAGCCAGGACTCGCCCTCCGGCACGGGGAACGGCAGCGGCACCGCCGCGGACTCGCCCGGCAGTACGTCGGGCAGCTCGGCCGGTGCCGTCACCGTGGTGCCGTCCGCGAGGACGAGGCGCCACTCGGCTGCCAGCCATTCCAGGTCCCGGAAGTGCTGCCGGTTGTGGACCAGGAGGATGCCCTGGTCATAGGCGAGGCGGACCGGCGCCGCGATCTCCCGGTGCTCGTACATCGCGGGCTTGGGCGTGCGGTCCGGGAACACCACGCCGTCGGCGATGAACGCCCCGTCGTGGATGGTCTCGCCGAAGTCGCCGCCGTAGGCCCAGCGATGGCCGGGCGCGGCGACTCCGTGCTCGTACAGCCCGGCGCCCCCACGCCCGGCAGGTCTTCCGTCGTTCACACGCTGGAGAATGCCGTGGTCCCAGAACTCCCAGATGAAGCCGCCCTGAAGACCTGGGGTGGACTCGATGGCGGCCCAGGTGTCGGCGAGCGTGCCGTTGCTGTTGCCCATGGCGTGCGAGTACTCGCACTGGATGAGCGGCATGGTCTGCTTCCCCGACCGGGCGTGCGCGACACAGTCCTCGATCGGCGCGTACATCGGGCAGACGATGTCGGACGCGGCCGTCGGATCCGCCCAGTCGAGCTTGGCCGCGCCCTCGTACTGGATCGGCCGGGTCGGGTCGTGGCGCCGGACCCAGCCCGCCGCCGCGTCATGGTTGGCCCCGTAGTCGGACTCGTTGCCGAGCGACCAGATGATGACCGACGGGTGGTTCTTGTCGCGCAGCACCATGCGCGAGACCCGGTCCACGAAGGCGGGCAGATAGCGGGGGTCGTCGGCGATCTCGTGGGCGTGGTCGTGCGACTCGATGTTCGCCTCGTCCACGACGTAGAAACCCAGCTCGTCGGCGAGGTCGTACAGCGCCGGGTCGTTCGGGTAGTGGGCGGTGCGGATCGCGTTGAAGCCGAAGCGCTTCATGACGACCAGGTCCGCGCGCATGTCGTCCACGGTGACCGTGCGACCGGTCAGCGGGTGGAAGTCGTGCCGGTTGACGCCGCGGATGTAGACGCGCTCGCCGTTGACCAGCAGGTCCCGGCCGCGGATCTCCACGTCCCGGAACCCGACCCGGTGGTGCGAGGTGTCGGCGACCGAACCGTCGGCCCGGTGCAGGCGCACGGTCAGGTCGTACAGCTCGGGCGTCTCGGCGGTCCACGGCCATACGTTCTCGACGGTGCCCCGCAGCCGGGCCTCGCCGAGGAAGTCGGACACCCGCATGTCCTCGGCGTTGAAACGGTCGAACTCGGTGTCCTGGGCGAGAAGTTGGTCCTCCAGCGCCCCGGTGACGTACCACCCCCGCGGCAGCGGTCCCGAGGCGTCGCGCACCTGGCAGTCGACCCGGAGCCGCCCGTCCCGCCGGGCCCGTACGGTCACGTCCGCGAGATGCAGCGGATCGGTCGCGTACAGCAGCACCGGGCGGGTGATCCCGGCGTGCCACCACTGGTCCTGGTCCTCGATGTGCGAGGCGTCGGACCACTTGACGACGGTCAGCCGCACGGTGGCCGGGTCTCCGGGGCGTACGACGTCGGAGAGGTCGAACTCGGCCGCGAGGTGGGAGTCCTTGGAGATGCCGACCGGTTGGCCGTTCACATGGACCAGGAGCACGCTCTCGGCCGCGCCGACCTGCAGCACGATCCGGCGCCCCGCCCACTCGGCGGGGATGTCGACGGAACGCTCGTATATGCCCGTCGGGTTGGCGGCGGGCGAGGCGGGCGGGATCTCGCCCCACGGCATCTGCGCGTTGGTGTACTGCGGCAGGTCGTCGCCGCTCTGGGTGGTCCAGGTGCCCGGCACCTCGATCCGGGTCCACTCGCCCGAGCAGCCCATGGGCGAGGGCAGCAGCTGGAAGTGCCAGGAGCCGTCCAGGGACAGCGCACCGGAGCGCCGGTCCACCGCGTTCATGGCCAGCCGCCCCCAGGAGGTCACCTCCGGTGCCTCCCAGGGGCGCAGGGCGATCAGGTGATCGCGTCGCATCAGCGAATGGCTCCCTTGCCGAGATCCGCGATGATCTGCTTGGCGCCGATCGCGAAGACGATCAGCAGCGGGATGAGGGCCAGTACCGCACCCGTCATGACCATCCCGTAGTCCGTGGTGCCGTGGACGCCGTTGAGCTGCGACAGCGCGACCTGGAGGGTCACGTTGTCCGGGTTGGTGAGGGCGATCAACGGCCAGGCGTAGTCGTTCCACTGGCCCATGAAGGTGAAGATGCCGAGGAAGGCGAGACCGGGCCGCACGACCGGCAGGGCCACGTGCCAGTACTGGCGCATGAAGCTCGCCCCGTCGAGCTTGGAGGCGTCGAGCAGCTCGTCGTGGATCGCGCTCTTCATGTACTGGCGCATCCAGAAGATGCCGAACGCGTTCGCGGCCGCCGGCACGACCAGCGAGGTCATCGAGCCGATCCAGCCGAGCTTCGCCATGATCACGAACTGCGGGATGGCCTGTAGCTGGGCCGGCACCATGAAGATCATCATCATCATGGCGAACAGCACCCCCGGCCCGGGAAGCTGAACTTCGCGAAGACGAACGCGGCCAGCGAGTCGAAGAAGAGCACGAGGACCGTCACCGTGGTGGCGACGAGCAGCGAGTTGAACATCGACCCGAAGAAGTCGATGCTGTCGAAGAGCTTGCTGAGGTTGTCGCCGAGGCGCGAGCCGGGCAGCAGCTTCGGCGGGTAGGAGAAGATCTCGGTCGACGAGTGCGTCGACATGATCACGGCCCAGTAGAACGGGAACGCGGAGAGCAGCACGCCGAGGATCAGCGAGGCGTGGAGGGCGATGCCCCTGCGCCGGGTGCCGTCGATGCGCTTGTTCTTGCCGTGCCTGGCCTTGCCGGGCTCGGACTCGGTGGGCTTGACATCGGTGATTGTCATGGTGACGGGCCTCCCTAGTCCTCGCCCCGGCGCTGCACCAAGCGCCAGTTGATGATCGAGAAGATGACGACGACGAGGAAGATGCCCCACGCCACGGCGGCGCCGTAACCGAAGTCGTTGTTGTCGAAGGTCTGCTGGAAGAAGTAGAGGACCATCGTCCGGCCCGCGTGGTCGGGACCGCCCGAGAACGTCGACTCGTTGGCCGTGGTCTGCAGCAGCACCTGGGGTTCGGAGAAGCTCTGCAGTCCCGTGACCGTCGAGATCACGAGGACGAAGAGCAGCACGGGCCGCATCATCGGCAGCGTGATCCGGAAGAAGGTCTGGATGGGCCCGGCCCCGTCCACGCGCGCGGCCTCGTACAGTTCACCGGGGATCGTCTGGAGTCCGGCGAGGAAGATGATCGCGTTGTAGCCGGTCCACTGCCAGGTCATCAGGGTCGCGATGGCGACCTTGATGCCCCACGGGGTGTTCAGCCAGGCCACCTGGTCGAGTCCGACCGCCTGCAACAGGGCGTTCACCAGGCCGAAGTTGGTGGAGAAGACCGAGCCGAAGATGATCGCGACCGCCACGACAGAGGTGACGTTCGGCAGGAAGTACGCGAAGCGGTAGATCTTCTTGAAGCGGACCGCCGAGTTGAGCATCACGGCCGTCACCATCGCCAGGAAGATCATGGGGAAGGTGGCCAGCGCCCAGATGATGATCGTGTTGCCGATCGAACTCCAGAAGTCGGTGTCCGTCAGCAGGTACTTGTACTGCGACAGCCCGGCGTACTCCATCGAGCCCAGACCGTCCCAGCGGTGGAACGACAGATACAGCGAGAAGCCGACCGGGATCAGACCGAAGGCGAGGAAGAGCAGATAGAAGGGCGAGATCGCGGCGTACAGCCGCCAGTAGCTCCGGATGCTCCTCTTGGGATTGGGGTACGGCGGTTCCACGGCGGGCGCCGGGGGCTTCTCGACCAGGGGCACGGTAGCCATCAGTAGCTCACCCCCAGGTGGTCCGCGATGCGCCGGCACTTGCTCATGGCGTCCCTCCAGGCCTTCTTGGGGTCCTTGCCGAGGACGCCGACGTTCTTGATCTCGTCCCTGATCGGCTGCCCGAGCGCCACGTCGAACGGGCTGTTGAAGGCGACCGGGATCTTCTCCGCGGCCGGCCCGTAGACGTCCATCGTGATCTGGTCGCCGAAGAACGGGTCGGGCTCGCGCAGCTTCTTCATGTCGTACGAGGCGGGGGTCGACGGGAAGAGCCCGGCGTCGACGAAGCCCTGGGCCTGGTTGTCCGCGTTGAGCAGCCAGGTGATGATCTCGAAGGCCTTCTCGGGTTCGCGGCACGCCTTGGTGATCGCCAGGAACGAGCCGCCGACGTTCGACGGGCCGCCGGGGCAGTTGGCCACTCGCCACCTGCCCTTGGTCTTCGGGTACTGGAGCTTGAGGTCGCCGGCCGCCCAGGAGGCGTTCAACTGGCTGGGCAGCCGGCCCTTCTCGGTGGCCGAGATGGAGTCGGGGGTGCCCGTCACGAGGTCGGAGACGATCCCGCGCCGCTTGGCCTCCACCGCGCGGTCCCAGCAGTCGCGTACGTGCTCGCCGTCGCCGATGAAGTGCTTGTCCCGGTCCACGAACCGGGTGGTCCCCTGGCCGATCGACATCTCGAAGACGCTGCCGACGTCGGTCAGGATGTACGTGCCGGGGATGCGCTTCTTGAGCTGCTCACCGGCCGCGAAGAACTTGTCCCAGGTGTTCATCTCCGAGGAGACGTCGTCCGGTTCGTGCGCCAGCCCGGCCTTCTCGTAGACCGCCGGCTGGTAGTACTGCACGACCGGGCCCACGTCGATGGGGAAGCCGATGAGGCTGCCGTCCGGTGCGACCGCCTGCTGCCACTTCCAGTCCAGGTACTGGCTCTTGAGCTTCTCGGCGCCGAGGGTCCGCAGATCGATGAACTGGTCCGCGTTCGGCAGATAGGACGCCATGTCCTCGCCCTTGAGCCCCGCGATGTCGGGGATGTGGGCCTGGCCGGTCATCGTGGTGATCAGCTTGGAGCGGTAGTAGCCGCCGATCTGGATCGCGTCCAGGTCGACCGACGAGTCGTAGCGCGCCTTGGCCTTCTTGACGACGGTGTCGCTCAGGCCGCCGCTCCAGTACCACAGGACCATGTTCCGGCCGGTCGAGCCGGTCGGGACGGCGCAGCCGGTTGCCAGGCCGCCGAGCGCCGTGGCGGCCGTACCGGCCAGACCCGCGCGGAGCAGGCCCCTTCGTGAGAGCCGCACAGCTCCCACCGCCTTTCGGATGTGTTCGGTCTTCGCATCAGGGGAGATCGGGAATGCCGTGGGGGGCGGGTGGGGTCACAGGGGCGTGGGGGACCGGCGGGCCGGGGTCCGCGGGCAGGCGGTCGGCCAGGAAGCCGTACGCACGCCGCAGTTCGGTGTTTGTGAGGTTGTCGGGGTTCTCGGTGTTCCGGACCGACTGCCACCACTGATGAACGCCGTACCAGCCCGGCGCGGCCAGAGCCCCGCCGTGCCGCTGTACGGACAGTCCGGCGGCCAGCACCGCGAAGCGCAGCCGCTCTTCGAGGGGCCAGCCTTCGAGGGAGGCCGCGACGAAACTCGCGCCGAAGACGTCTCCGGCACCCGTCGCGTCCAGTACCTCGGTGGGAAGGGCGGGTACGTCGGCGTACTCGCCCGTCGTCTGGTCGACGGCGATCGCACCGTCGCCGCCGCGCGTGACCACGGCCACCGGCACCAGCTCGGAGAGCGTGGAGAGCGCGTCGGCCGCGGTGTCGGTGCGGGTGTACGCCATCGCCTCGGTGTCGTTCGGGACGAAGGCGTGGCACAGGGCGAGCTGGTCGAGGAGGGCCGAGGACCACTGCTGGGTGGGATCCCAGCCGACGTCCGCGAAGATCTTCGTACCGTTCGCCGCCGCCTTGGCGAGCCACTCGCGGGGTTCGGCCTCGATGTGCACGAGGGCGGTGCGCGCGGCGGGCGGGTCGCCCATCAGCGCGTCCTGCGAGTAGGGGGGTTCCTGGCCGTGGGTGACCAGGGCGCGGTCGTGGCCGTACGCGATCGAGACGGTGACCGGGGTGTGCCAGCCGTCCGCGGTACGGGAGAGCGAGAGGTCGATGTGCTCCTGGCCGGCGAGGACCTCACGGCAGTGGGCGCCGTAGTAGTCGTCGCCGAACACCGTGGCCAGGGACGTCTTCAGGCCGTAGCGGGCCGCGGCCACGGCCAGGTTCGCTATCCCGCCCGGGCTCGTGCCCATCCCGTCGGTCCAGATCTCCTCGCCGGGAGTCGGCGGCTTGCCCAGACCGGTCAGGACGAGGTCGTAGAAGAGCAGCCCGGTCAGCAGCACATCGGGCCGCGCGTCGGGCCGTTCGTCACCCACGAGCGCATCCTCTCGTCAAAACTCTTCACTTTCGATGCACGGGATCGTGTTTCGGTGGACAGGATCGTGCGCGCCTCAGGCTGATTTGGCAAGAGTCGAGCAGAACTGAGCATAGAAATGATTGCGAATGACGAGTACTGTTCAGCGCGTGCTGGCAGAGCGACGACATCAACTCATCCTGCGGGCCCTGCGAAACGGGGGCCCCGCAGCCGTCACCGACCTCTCGGAGCAACTGGGTGTGAGCCCCGCCACAGTCAGGCGTGACCTGCTCAAACTGGAGGAGGAGGGGCTGCTCACCCGCGTGCACGGCGGGGCGGTCGCCGAGGAGGGCGACCAGCCCTTCGCCGAGGTCGCCGAGGTGCGCGTGGCCGAGAAGGACGCCATAGCCGAACGCGCCGCCGCGATGGTCGAGGACGGCCAGTCGGTGCTGCTCGACATCGGCACCACCGCGTACCGGCTGGCCCGGCAGCTGCACGGCCGCCGGATCACCGTGATCACCAGCAACCTCGTGGTCTACGAGGAGCTGGTGGACGACGAGGGCATCGAACTGGTGCTGCTCGGCGGCATGGTCCGCCGCGAGTACCGCTCACTGGTCGGCTTCCTCACCGAGGACAACCTGCGTCAGCTGCACGCGGACTGGCTCTTCCTCGGCACCAGTGGAGTGCGCCCCGGCGGGCAGGTGATGGACACGACGGTCGTCGAGGTGCCGGTCAAGCGGGCCATGATCAAGGCGGCCGACCGGGTCGTGCTGCTCGCCGACCGCGCCAAGTTCCCGGGAACGGGCATGGCCAAGGTCTGCGGGCCGGAGGAGCTGGACGTGGTCGTGACCAACGGACCGGCGGACGCCGGGACGCGGTCCGCCCTGGAGGAGGCGGGCGTGCGCGTGGTTCTGACGTGAACGGCGTGCGCGCCGGTTCACGGACATCGAGGAGCTCAAGGACCTCGACGAACATCGAAAGGGCAGTTGCGTGAAGCTGACGATTCTGGGCGGCGGCGGGTTCCGGGTGCCGCTCGTGTACGGGGCGCTCCTCGGGGACCGCGGTGAGGGCCGCGTCACCGACGTCGTGCTGCACGACCTGGACGCGGGACGGCTCTCCGCCGTCGCCCGCGTCCTCGCCGAGCAGGCCGCGGACGTCCCCGACGCACCGACCGTGACCGCCACCACCGATCTCGACGAAGCGCTGCGCGGCGCCGACTTCATCTTCTCCGCGATCCGCGTCGGCGGCCTCGAAGGCCGCGCGGCCGACGAGCGCGTCGCCCTCGACCAGGGCGTCCTCGGCCAGGAGACGGTCGGTGCCGGCGGCATCGCGTACGGACTGCGCACGGTGCCCGTCGCCGTGGACATCGCCCGGCGCGTGGCCCGGCTCGCGCCCGACGCCTGGCTCATCAACTTCACCAACCCGGCGGGCCTGGTCACCGAGGCGATGTCCCGCCACCTCGGCGACCGCGTCATCGGCATCTGCGACTCGCCGGTCGGCCTCGGCCGCCGCATCGCCCGGGTGCTCGGTGCCAACCCGCGCGAGGCCTGGATCGACTACGTCGGCCTCAACCACCTCGGCTGGGTCCGCGGCCTGCACGTCGCCGGACGCGACGAACTGCCGCGGCTGCTCGCCGACCCGGACCTCCTCGGCTCCTTCGAGGAGGGCAAGCTCTTCGGCACCGAGTGGCTCCAGTCGCTCGGCGCGATCCCGAACGAGTACCTGCACTACTACTACTTCAACCGGGAAGCGGTCCGCGCCTACAGCGAGGCCGAGAAGACCCGCGGCGCGTTCCTCCGCGACCAGCAGGAGCACTTCTACCAGGAGATGAAGCGCCCGGACGCCGCCGCGCTCACCGCCTGGGACCGTACGCGCGCCGAGCGCGAGGCGACGTACATGTCGGAGAACCGGGAGACGGCCGGCGCGGGCGAGCGTGACGCCGACGACCTCTCCGGCGGCTACGAGAAGGTGGCGCTCGCCCTGATGCGGGCCATCGCCCGCGACGAGCGCACCACGCTGATCCTCAACGTCCGGAACCAGGGCACCCTCTCGGTGCTCGACACGGACGCCGTCATCGAGGTGCCCTGCCTGGTCGACGCCAACGGCGCCCACCCCGTCGCCGTCGCCCCGCTCCCGGACCACGCGACCGGCCTGGTCTGCGCGGTGAAGGCCGTCGAGCGCGAGGTGCTCGCCGCCGCAGAGTCGAGTTCCCGCACGACGGCCGTGAAGGCCTTCGCCCTGCACCCGCTCGTCGACTCCGTGAACGTCGCCCGCAGGCTGGTCGACGGCTACACCGGTGCCCATCCTGGGTTGGCGTACCTTGAGTAAGCGCTTTCCCCGCTACCTGGAGACTTGAGATGCACGACGAACGCCGCCGGATCGAAGAGCGCGTCCAGCGCGTCCACGACCAGCGCATCAAGACCGCGATCTACGCCGCCTCCGTACCCTTCGAGGTCGAAGCCTGGCAGGCTCCGGGCGAGCCCGTCCCCTTCGAGGAGGCCGCGGCCGCCTCGTACGAGCCCTTCGCGATGGACACCCCCTGGGGTCCGCCGTGGGGCACGACCTGGTTCCGGATGCGCGGGCAGGTTCCCGCCGAGTGGGCCGGCAAGCGCGTCGAGGCCGTCATCGACCTCGGCTTCATCGGTGACTGGCCGGGCAACCAGGCCGAGGCGCTCGTCCACCTCACGGACGGCACCCCGCTGAAGGCTGTCAACCCGCTCAACCAGTACGTGGCGATCGCCAACCCCGCCGTCGGCGGCGAGCAGATCGACTACCTGGTCGAGGCGGCCTCCAACCCGGACATCCTCGCCGACAACTTCTCCAAGATCACACCGCTCGGCGACAAGCTCACCGCGGGCGACAAGCCGATCTACACCTTCCAGCGCGCCGACATCGCCGTCCTCGACGAGGAGGTCTGGCACCTCGACCTCGACGTCCAGGTGCTGCGCGAACTGATGCTGGAGCTGGGCGAGCACGACCCGCGCCGGCACGAGATCATGCACACCCTGGACCGGGCCCTGGACCTGCTGGACCTCGACGACGTCTCCGGCACGGCGGCGGACGTACGGGCCGCGCTCAAGCCCGCGCTGTCCAAGCCCGCCAACGCCAGCGCCCACATCGTCTCCGGCGTTGGCCACGCACACATCGACTCCGCCTGGCTCTGGCCGATCCGCGAGACCAAGCGCAAGACGTCCCGCACCTTCTCGAACGTCACCTCGCTCGCCGACGAGTACGACGACTTCATCTTCGCCTGCTCGCAGGCCCAGCAGTACGAGTGGGTGCGCGACAACTACCCCAAGGTCTGGGCCCGTATCCAGGAGTCCGTGAAGAAGGGCCAGTGGGCGCCGGTCGGCGGCATGTGGGTCGAGGCCGACGGCAACCTGCCCGGCGGCGAGGCCGTGGCCCGTCAGCTCATCCACGGCAAGCGGTTCTTCATCGAGCACTTCGGCGTCGAGACCAAGGGCGTGTGGCTGCCGGACTCCTTCGGCTACACCGCGGCGTACCCGCAGCTCGCCAAGCTGGCAGGCAACGAGTGGTTCCTCACCCAGAAGATCTCCTGGAACCAGACCAACAAGTTCCCCCACCACACCTTCTGGTGGGAGGGCATCGACGGCACGCGGATCTTCACGCACTTCCCGCCGGTCGACACCTACAACGCCCGTTTCAGCGGCGAGGAGATGGCCCGCGCCACCCGCAACTACCAGGAGAAGGGCGCGGCCACGCGCTCGCTGGCCCCCTTCGGCTGGGGCGACGGCGGCGGCGGTCCCACCCGCGAGATCATGGAACGGGCGCGCAGGCTCGCCGACCTGGAAGGCTCGCCCAAGGTCGTCGTCGAGCACCCCGACGACTTCTTCGCCAAGGCCCGCGAGGAGTACCCGGACGCTCCGGTCTGGGTCGGCGAGCTCTATCTCGAACTGCACCGCGCCACCTACACCTCGCAGGCCCGCACCAAGCAGGGCAACCGCCGCAGCGAACACAAGCTCCGCGAGGCCGAGTTGTGGGCCACGACGGCCGCACTGCACGCACCCGGCTACGCCTACCCGCACGAGAAGCTCGACCGGCTCTGGAAGACGGTCCTGCTCCACCAGTTCCACGACATCCTGCCCGGGTCCTCCATCGCCTGGGTGCACCGCGAGGCGGAGGCCGAGTACGCGCGCGTCGCGGTCGAGGTCGAGGAGCTGACCGCAGAGGCGGTCACCGCACTCGGCACGGGCGGCACCCGCGTCTTCAACACCAGCCCGGTCGAGCGCCGGGAGGTCGTACGGACCGCCGACGGCACCCTCGCCCACACCGTCGTCCCCGCGAACGGCAGCGCACCCCTCGGCACCGGCGAAGCACCCGAGCCGGTGACGGTCGCCGGTCGCGTCCTCGACAACGGCCTGGTCCGCGTCGAGGTCGCCGAGGACGGCACCCTGGCCTCCGTACGCGATCTGCGCGCCGGCGGCCGTGAGGTCCTCGCCGACACGGGCAACCTGCTCCGGCTGCACACGGACCTCCCGAACTACTGGGACGCGTGGGACGTCGACAAGCACTACAAGAACCGCTACACGGACCTGCTGGACGCGGAGTCGGTGACCGTGGTCGAGGAGGACCCGCTGCTGGGCGCGATCCGCGTGGAGCGCTCCTTCGGCAAGGGCTCGCGCATCACCCAGACGATCAGCCTCCGCGCAGGCAGCCCCCGTATCGACTTCGAGACGGACATCGACTGGCACGAGGCCGAGAAGTTCCTCAAGGCGGGATTCCCGGTGGACGTCCGGGCGGCCCACTCGTCCGCCGAGATCGCGTTCGGCCACATCCAGCGGCCCACGCACACCAACACCAGCTGGGAGTCGGCCCGCTTCGAGGTCTCCGGCCACCGCTGGGTCCACATCGGCGAACCGGGCTACGGCGTCGCGGTCATCAACGACTCCACCTACGGCCACGACGTCACCCGCACGGTCCGCGAGGACGGTGGCACGACCACCACGGTCCACCTCAGCCTGGTCCGTGCCCCGCGCATCCCGGACCCGGAGGCCGACCAGGGCAAGCACCGCTTCACCTACGCGCTGCTGCCGGGCGCGACCATCGAGGACGCGGTCGCCGAGGGCTACGCGCTCAACCTGCCGCTGCGGGTGGCGGACTCGGCGGGCACCCCCGAGCCGGTGGTGTCCGTGGACGGCGGCGGGGGCGTGACCATCGAGTCGGTCAAGCTCGCCGACGACGCCTCGGGCGATGTCGTCGTACGCGTCTACGAGTCACTCGGCGGCCGGGCACAGGGCACCCTGCGCACGAGCTTCCCGCTCGCGGGCGCCCAGCTCACCGATCTCCTGGAACGCCCGCTGAGCAGCGCGGACACGGTCGGCGACAGTGTGTCCGTCACCCTGCGGCCCTTCGAGATCCAGACGCTGCGACTGGCTGTGGGGAACAAGTGACCACGCTTCCCATGAAGAATTAAGGAAGCGGTAAGACGCCTGGTCACGGCGGGTCCATCGCCCGCCGTGACCAGTGCCTGTTCCCTGTACGACACCTGGAGTTCGCCCGTCGCCCCTCTGATGTGGGGCAGTGCGAGAGAAAGGTGTCACCGTGCGAGACCCGCGAATGTCCGCCATCGGCAAGGGGCTGAGGCGCAGGGGAAGGCTGATGGCGCAGGCGGTGAGCCCGCCGCGCCGGAGCCTCGACGCCATGCCCGCGCCCAGGACCGACAGGGACTCGTACACCGCTCCGCCCGCCCCGCGGCTGGTGGACTCGCCGGTCTTCGTCCTCTCCTCCGTGCGCTCGGGCTCGACCCTCCTGAGGGTCCTGCTGAACAGCCACAGCAGGATCCGAGCCCCGCACGAGATGCATCTGCGCACCCTGCACATCAACCTGTCGCGCGACTTCACCGCCGACGCCATGCGGGCACTCGAACTCGACAAGGACGAGCTGGAGCATGTGCTGTGGGACCGGGTGCTGCACCTGGAACTCGCCCGCAGCGGCAAGCAGATCATCGTCGACAAGACCCCGCCGAACACCCTCATGTGGCCGCGCCTGCACCGATGTTGGCCGAACGCCCGCTACATCGTGCTGCTCCGCCACCCGGGCGCGGTCGTCGCCTCGCTCACCGACCGCCGCACCGACCCGGACCACGAACAGATCCGCGCCGAGGTCCTCGACTACAGCGAGAAGCTGGACGAGGCCCGCCGCACCCTCGACGCCCACGTGATGACGTACGAGGAACTCACCACTCACCCGGAGCGGACCACCCGCGGTCTGTGCGAGTACCTCGGTGTCCCCTGGGAGAGCACGATGCTCGACTACGGCGAGAAGGACCACGGCGACTTCCGCCCGCAGCTCGGCGACTGGAGCCCCACGATCAGGTCGGGCCGCATCCAGCAGGCCCGCCCGGCCGACCCGACGGCCCAACTGCCCCCACGCCTGGCCGAGTTGGCGAAGGCGTGGGGGTACCCGGTCGACTGACCGGGCATCCCCTTGAGAGCCGCCTGCTCTCCCGCTTCCCCACCGCGAAACTCAAGGCCCGGCTGGTGTCGATGGCTGTCGAACGGGACATCACCATCGTCGCGGTCGACCCCGCCTGCACCAGCAAGTGGGGTGCCCAGCACCGGCAGCAACCGCTGGCCACACCAACTCGCAAGATGTCCTGGCGCGATGCGGCGAGCATCGCGGTCGGGCGACGCGCCCTCGGACACTCGATCAGGCTGAGGGCACCTCCCAGCGGTAGCTGGGGGAGGACGGCACCGCCCCACGACGACCGGAGTGATCGTCGTGGGCATCGGACCGTCCAGGCCCGACCGGAGATCCGGCTGCGTGAGGAAACCCGCCCCCACCTACCCGGACCACGCACCAGATGCGTGTCACCGGTGGTGGAGCGAACGCGGGGGACCAGCCTGCCCAACACCGTTCGGGGCGGCGCCACCGAGCAGCAGTCCTGGCAACAGGACTCACTAACGCTCAGTGTTCAGGAACGGTACGGGAGTTGGCACGTCCACCAAGTTGGTACGGGCCAGTCAGACGGTCAGGGGACTGTCTGAAGTCTGGGCGGCCTGGGCCGTCTGAACCACCTGTGCGGTCTGCGTTGTCTGGGTGTTCACGACGGACTCGGGCGCCGACGCGGCGACGTCCAGTTCCGTGCGCTGCTGCGGCAGCGACACGGGCCGTACCGCACGCGGTCCCGCGACGACCGTGTAGTCCTGTCCGAGGAACGGCGGGACCACGTCGCCGGGCTCCTCGCCGAGCGCCAACCGCACCGCCGCCCAAGGGGCGTTGATGCCGCACTGCGAGAGCTGGTGCAGGCCGCCCGCCGGGCGCGTGTTCACGTCCATGAGCACCGGCTCGTCACCGAGCATCCGGAACTGAATGTTCGTCAGATAGTGCAGCCCGAACGACTCCGCGAGCAGCCGGGACGGCTCGATCCACTTGGGGTCGAGCGTGAAGCCGCGCCGCCGGCCGTTCTTGGTCCGGCCCACGGCCATCCGCACTCGCCCGTCGGGGCCGGTCAGGCAGTCCACGGACACCTCCGGCTGCTCCAGACGCGGCATGACCAGCCAGTCCACGGGCTCGTCGGCCTGCTTCAGTGCCTCGACGACCATGTCCAGCGGCACGTACGGGCTGGGGAAGCCGTTGAGGTGCATCAGGGAGAAGGGGGTCCGCGTGATGATCCGGAAACCGACGCCGCCCGCCCCGGAGGCGGGCTTGAAGCACGCCTTGTGGCCGTCGGCCTCCAGCGCGTCGACCGCCGTGACCAGCTCCTCCGGGGTCCGCACCCGCCACCACGGCGGTGCCGGAATGCCGAGCTTCTCGACCGCCTCGTACGCGATCACCTTGTCCTGGAAGGTGTGCACGGCCTCCGCGGGCGGCGCGAGCAGCGCCGTACCGACCGCGGCGAACTCCTCGCGGTGCTCGACGAGCGTCGCCTGGTGCAGGACCGGCACGAACACGTCGATGGAGTGCCGGGCGCACTGGTCGAGCGCGTACTCGACGTACGCCGCCGGGGACAGCCCCTCCGGCTCCAGCGCGGCCGCGTCGGCGGCGGCGAGGATGGGGGAGTCGGGGTCGCCGTGGGTCGCGTGGATCTCGACGGCCCTGCCGCACGGATTTCGCCGTAGCTGATCCATGAAGAACACGTTCTCCGCGTACGTGCGGTTGAGCCAGACGCGTACGCGAGAGACCATGCAGGCCGCCTTTCAGGGTTCGCGGGCACGACGAAGCAAGCCGTGCCCGGCCAAGGAGTAAATGGGTACACAAAACCGCCGTTCGAAAACGGGAGTCCGTGGCGGTTGTGTAGGGCCGATCATAGGGCTTCCGCAGCGTGCTCGCTGCTACGTGCGTGTTACAGAATCCCCGGACGGGCCCGCCGGTGCTCCTGAGGCACGTCAGGCCCCCTGGACCCCGCTCCCCTTGAAGGACTCCAGGCCCTCCTCGATCTCCGCGAGCACGTCCGCCGCCTCGGCCCCGTCGATCACACGGTGGTCGAAGGTGAG
Organism: Streptomyces sp. ActVer; assembly: GCF_027270795.1. Lineage (NCBI taxonomy): Bacteria > Bacillati > Actinomycetota > Actinomycetes > Kitasatosporales > Streptomycetaceae > Streptomyces > Streptomyces sp. ActVer. Next base: position 5,174 of record NZ_JAPWHT010000010.1, on the reverse strand, counting down.
GCTCAGCGGCAGCACCGGAGCGACGACGACCCTCCCGTCACGGACCGCCGGGCGGTCGGCGGTCGGCGGTCGCGCCGAGCCCGAGCGTGATCGTGGTCCCTCCGACGGAGTGGAACGCCTCCACGGGACGGTGGCCGAGCGAACTCACCGCGAACGTGCCCGTCGTCGAGGCCCGCCTGCGCAGCGGACGGGTCGCGGCACGGTGGGCGAGGGTGCGCAGCGGCCCGGGCAGCCGCTGGAGCACGCGGACGCCGGCGAACTCCGGCATCGTCGCGGGGTCGCCGTCGCGGAAGTGGTCGACGCGCTCCTGGATCTCGCCGAGCCCGGCCCGCTCCAGGTCCGCCAGCACGGCCGAAAGCACCACCCGGCGGACGCCCAGCGTGCGGTCGAGCGTGAACTTGCCGTGCACACCGTCGTAGCGGGCGACCCTGGACCGGCCCCGGAGCGCGGCGTTCGCCTCGGGATGCGCGGCCAGCACCCGCGCGGCCACATGAAGCACGTACGTGACCGTGGAGATCCGGCACCCCGACAGCTGCCCGGCGCGGTGCTCCCGCTGTGCCGTCGCTCCGGTCGGTGGCCGTCGTGTCGTCGTCCGGGACCCGGACGAAGCCGTTCCTCGGGTAGAAGTCCTTGACCTTGGTGTTCTTCGGCGTGGTCCGGTGGTTCGCGCGCACCGCCCGGGCGCCGTGTGCGCGGGCGTGTCGCAGCACGGCACAGAGCGCGGTCTGCTCGATGCCTCGGGAGAACACCCGGCAGTTGAGCGGGAAGTTGTCGATGTGCACGGTGTCGCCGTGCCGGCGCGTGAACACCGCGCCCACGACGCCGTTGTCGCCGAAGCGGTCGGCGGAACGGACTGCGAGGACGCGCGCCGCCGGATCGTCGAGGAGGGCGCGCACCTCGGCGGACCCCAGCCGCAGCGTCGTCTGGTTGAACTGGTTGGTGCGCAGGGTCAGTTGGGAGAGCCGGGCCACCTCGGCGGGGCCCGCCTCGACGAGCCGGACCTCGACCCGCCTCTGCCGCAGGCATTCTGGCTCAGCCGCGGCTCGACCACGGGCACGCCCTCGCCGGCCGGCGGATCGAGGCCGAGGGCGACGACCCGCTTGTGCTCCTCGGCCAGCCGCAGCAGCCGCGCGTTGGCCCCCGCCGCCACACCGCCCCGAGCCGCGCCCGCGACCGGTGATCGACGAGTTGCGCGGCGAACCGCCTGGCAGCGGCAGGGTGTTGAGGACGAGCGTCCCGCGCGCGGACTCCGCGAACCGCGCGACCAGCCCCGCCAGCGTCCCGATCCGCTCCCGTGCCACCCGCTCCACGTCCTCGGGCCCCCAGGGCACGGGGACCTCGTCGAAGACCACCATCGGGTCAAGCACACAGTCGAGCACGCAGAGGGCCAGATCGGCCCGGTACAGCTCGCCGCCCCGGTCGGCGAGGTCGAAGACGTACGCGTCAAAGTCCGCGAGATGCGGCCGCAACAGCAGCTTGTGGCGGGCCAGTTCCACGGTCAGGGACGGCAACAGCGGTGCCAGCGTGCCGTGCCCGGTGACGGCGACGACCGGCACGGCCGGATGCTCCACGACCACCTCGTCCGGATCGAGCCGCGCCAACAGCTGCCCGGCCCGGGCGAGTTCGGCGTCCGAGGCGCCGCAGAGCAGTTGCCGAACGCCGGGGTACTCACGGACGAGCCGCCGTGCACGGTGCAGATCGAGCAACGTCGAAGGCCCGCTCTCCACCGGACGTTCGGAGCCGGATGCGCCTGCCATGGATCTCCTTGCTCTCTTCGTTCTCCTTGGGCTCGGCACCCCGTTCGGGGCGCGGGACGCTGACATCTGCGGCTCCGCCGCGGAGCGCGAGCAACCACAACGGACCCGCATCCGAAAGACCGGCCGCAGCCACATCGTCGACGGGGCCGCTGAAGCCGCTCTTGTACCGTGGAGGCGGCATGTGTTCTTGTGGTCCCATCCGGGCACGCCGAGGGGCGTCTCCGGTCCACGGAGGGGGCGAGGGTGACGACGGCTGACCGTCCGGGCCGGCTGCTGGCCATCAGCGACCTGCACATCGGATACGCCGAGAACCGCGCCCTCGTCGAGCGGATGCGTCCCGAGACCGACGACGACTGGCTCCTGGTGGCCGGCGACGTCGCGGAGACGGTGGCCGACATCCGCTGGGCCCTCGAAACGCTCGCCTCGCGCTTCCGCAAGGTGATCTGGGCACCCGGCAACCACGAGCTGTGGACCCACCCCAAGGACACCGTCACCCTGCGCGGAGTGGCCCGCTACGAACACCTCGTGGAGGTCTGCCGCGAGCTGGGAGTGACGACGCCGGAAGACCCGTACCCCGTGTGGGAGGGCCCCGGCGGACCGGTCGCCGTCGCGCCGCTCTTCCTCCTCTACGACTACTCGTTCCTGCCCGCGGGCTGCGCGACCAAGGAAGAGGGGCTCACGTACGCCCACGGGACCGGTGTCGTCTGCACGGACGAGCACTTCCTGCACCCCGACCCGTACCCGACCCGTGAGGACTGGTGCCGGGCCCGGGTGGCCGAGACCGGGCGCAGGCTCGCGGAGATCCCCGCCGAGCTGCCGACGGTCCTGGTCAACCACTACCCGCTGGACCGCCACCCGACAGAGGTCCTCTGGTACCCGGAGTTCGCCATGTGGTGCGGCACCCGGCTCACCGCGGACTGGCACCGCACGTACCGCGTCGCGGCCATGGTCTACGGCCACCTGCACATTCCCCGCACCACCTGGCTCGACGGCGTCCGCTTCGAAGAGGTGTCGGTGGGTTACCCCCGCGAGTGGCGCAAGCGCTCGGAACCGCCGGGCAAGCTGCGCCGCATTCTGCCGATGGAGGTCGGACCCGGTGATCGAGGAGCTGCTCCCGGAGTCGGTCGTGGCCGTGGAGGCACACGGTGACGAGCGGCCCGGCGGCACGACGCCGTACCCCGAGCTCTATCCCGAGGAACAGGCGCTGATCTCGCGCGCCGTCGAGAAACGGCGCCGTGAGTTCACCGTCGTACGCGGCTGCGCCCGGCACGCCATGGAGAAGCTCGGCGTGCCCCCGCAGGCCGTGCTGCCCGGTGAGCGGGGAGCACCGCAGTGGCCCGCCGGGCTGATCGGCAGCATGACGCACTGCGAGGGCTACGCCGCCGCGGCGCTGGCCCGCGCCACCGATCTGGCCTCGCTCGGCATCGACGCGGAGCCCCATCTGCCGCTCCCGGACAACGTGCTGGCGTCCGTGGCGCTGCCCGACGAGGACCGGCGGCTGCGCGGCCTCGCCGCGCAGCACCCCGGCGTCCACTGGGACCGGCTCCTGTTCAGCGCCAAGGAGTCGGTCTACAAGGCGTGGTTCCCCCTCACCGGGAAGTGGCTCGACTTCTCCGAGGCGGACATCGACGTCTTCATGGATCCCGGACACACCACGTCAGGTGGCTTCCGTGCCCGGCTCCTCGTGCCCGGGCCGGTGGCCGACGGCCGTCGCATCGGGCACTTCGACGGTCGCTGGACGGTACGCCGGGGACTCGTGGCGACCTCGGTGACCGTGCCGCACGCGCAGGACTGAGCGCGTCCTCGGACGGCGGTCGGCGGAGGGCCGGGCCCGCAGCGACGGCCGCGAAACGCGGGCTCGTCCGGCTCGACCTGCTCGCCCGGCCCGTCCCGCCTCCGTCGAAGGGCTGACGGCGGCTCATCACACCTCCGGGCACCACGTGTGCAGCAGGCGGAAGAACGCCTCCTCGTTGCCCGTGAGCCCCGCCGCGGCCAGCGCGCGCTCCGCCTCCGCGAGGGCGGAGGGCGGCACGACGGGTGGTCGGCCCGTGCCGGGAGGGCCGTCCATGGCGGCCCGTACCGTCTGCAGCAGTCGCAGATAGGCCTGCACGGCGGTGCGTTCGTGATCGGTCAGTACGGCGGTCGGCATCGGACGGCTCTCCCCGGTTCGGCTCGGCAGCAGCGCTTCAGGCGGTTCACTCGCCCCCGCACAGCGGTGGCGCTGGGTCCAGCTTGCCGTCCGCCACTGACAATGCCCTTTCGGTACGCGTCGGTTCGCCCGGTTAGCGGAGGGGAAACATCGCGGAAATCCCTTGTCGGACAAGGGTCCTACGCTGGATGCCAGGGCCTGGAGCCGTACTCCCGGCGGCCCGGTGAGGGGAGGCGAGCCCGTGGTCGACGTCCCGCGACAGCACCCGAGGCCCACCGCACGACTGCGCTCGGTGGGCGACGGGGAGCTGAGGCTGCACCACCGCATGGTGCACGGCTACCGCCGCGCCTACCGGATGGCGGGCGAGGGCCCGGCACTCGTCCTGATCCACGGCATCGGCGACTCCTCGGCGACCTGGGCCGAGCTCATCCCCGATCTCGCCCGCACCCACACGGTGATCGCCCCCGACCTGCTCGGCCACGGCGCCTCGGACAAGCCCCGGGCCGACTACTCGGTGGCCGCGTACGCCAACGGGCTGCGCGATCTTCTCTCCACCCTCGGTATCGAGCAGGCCACGCTGATCGGGCACTCGCTCGGCGGCGGCGTCGCGATGCAGTTCGCATACCAGTTCCCCGAACGCACCGAGCGGCTGATCCTGGTCAGCGCCGGCGGCGTGGGCCGCGAGGTGAACCCGGTCCTGCGGGCGGTCTCGCTGCCCGGCGCCGACCTGGCCCTGGCCGCGCTGCGGCTGCCGGGGATGCGGATCCAAGTGGGGCTGGTCGCCCATCTGATGAGGCTCCTCGACACCGACCTGGGCCAGGACGCGCCGGAGTTGCTGACCCTCGTGGACGCCCTGCCCGACGCGACCTCGCGCAGCGCGTTCATCCGTACGCTGCGGGCGGTGGTCGACTGGCGCGGCCAGGTCGTGACGATGCTCGACCGCTGCTACCTCACCCAGGGCATGCCGACGATGCTGATGTGGGGCGACCGCGACAGCGTAGTCCCGGTACGGCACGCGTACGGGGCGCACGAGGCGATGCCCGGCAGCCGCCTGGAGATCTTCGAGGGCGCCGGGCACTTCCCCTTCCACACCGACCCCGCCCGCTTCCTCGCCCTCGTCGAGGAGTTCACCGGCACCACCAGCCCCGCCGACTGGAGCCGCGAACACTGGAGCGACCTCCTGCGCGCCGGCCGCCCGGGCACCGCTGCGGGCCGCCCGGACACGGCCCGCAGCAGGGCGGTGGAGCGGGATCTGAGGGAGGCGAGCG